>JBFGRH010000033.1:0-12757 GCA_041563795.1 Nitrospiraceae bacterium
GCGATGCGTATCTTGTGCCCTACGATGGAGACCCGACGTTTGTTGAGAAAACGGGGTATTCACTCAAACGGCTCTATGCGCAACTGGAGAAACTTCCGGCGCAGGATATTATTGTAGTCATGGATTCCTGCTTCTCCGGTGCCGGTGGACGGTCGGTGCTGGCCAAGGGGGCAAAGCCGATGGGTCTTTCGGTAGAGCAGTCGCTGGCAGCCGGCGGGAAGACCGTGGTGCTCTCCGCCAGCGCCGGCGATCAGATTTCCAGTGCCTACCTGGAAAAAGGCCACGGACTGCTGACCTATTTCTTCCTGAGGGGGCTCCAAGGAGACGGCGATCTCAATAAGGACGGCGTTACCGAGATGACCGAACTCTACGAGTACGTGAAACCGAACGTCCAAACGGTGGCCCGGAAGCATTACAATAACGAGCAGACGCCGCAGCTTCTTGCGGGGTCAGAAGCCTTCCGCAAAGGCGGACTCCGCTTGATCGATCGTTCCCAATAATCATCGACGAATTCCGTCCAATCCGGGCCTACTGCTGGTATTCTGCGCCTTGAAGTTCGAGAAGCCATCTGCTATTCTGCGCGCGGTTTTCTCGCCTGACTTATCCACAAGAGGGTTGCAATGGCTTCGATCAAGCGCGCGCTCGTGAGCGTCTCCGACAAGACCGGTGTGGTAAACATGGCCAAGGGGCTGGCGGCCCTGGGCGCCGAGATTCTCTCGACCGGCGGCACGGCCAAGGCCCTGCGCGAGGCCGGCGTGGCCGTGACCGACGTGGCGGCCTATACCGGCTCGCCTGAAATTCTCGATGGCCGGGTGAAGACGCTCCACCCCAAGATCCATGGCGGCCTGCTCGGTCGCCGCTCGGTGCCGGCCCACGTCTCGCAGATGTCGCAGCACGGGATCGGCCCGATTGATGTCGTCGTCGTGAATCTGTATCCGTTCGAAGCCACGATCGCCAAGCCGGGGTGCCCCTTCGAGGAGGCGATCGAGAACATCGATATCGGCGGTCCGTCCATGCTGCGCTCCGCGGCGAAGAACCACGAGGATGTGGTGGTGGTCGTGGACCCGGCCGATTACACGCGGGTGCTGGAGGCGCTGAAGGGCGGGCAGGTGGACCAGGCGCTGCGGCGCGAGCTGGCGATGAAAGTCTTCCAGCACACGGGGCGCTACGACAGCCTGATCGCCGGGTATCTCGAAAGACAGGCGCAAGGGGGCGAGGGGAAATTCCCCGCCATCCTGTCCCTGCAGTTCGAACGGGTCGAGACGCTCCGCTACGGGGAAAACCCGCACCAGCAGGGCGCGTTTTACCGCGAGCTCCACGCGAAGGAGCCGTCAGTCTCCCGTGCGAAGGTGCTGCACGGCAAGGCGATGTCCTACAACAACTTCCTCGATGCCAATTCGGCGCTTGAACTGGCCAAGGAATATGATGAGACCGCGGTGGTCATCATCAAGCACAATAATCCCTGCGGGGTCGCGCTCGGCGCCACGCCCGTCGAGGCCTACGTGAAGGCGAGGGAGACCGACCCGGTCTCGGCCTTCGGCGGCGTGATCGCCTTTAACAAGCCGGTGGACCTGGCGGCGGCCAAGGAAATCACGTCCACGTTCGTGGAAGTCGTCATCGCGCCGGGCTATGCGGAGGACGCGCTCGCGGAGCTGAAGCGGAAGAAGGATCTTCGCCTGCTGGACATCGGACCGTTGACGAAGGTGAAGCCGGAAGGGATCGACCTGAAAAAGCTCGTTGGCGGACTGATCGTGCAGGACCGCGACCTGGGCTCGCTCGCCGACCTCAAGGCGCTTCAGGTGCCGACGCAGCGCAAGCCGACGGCGGAAGAATATGCCGCCTGCGCCTTTGCGTGGAAGGTCTGCAAGCATGTGAAGTCGAACGCGATTGTGTACGCCAGGCCGGGCCAGACCGTGGGCATCGGGGCCGGGCAGATGAGCCGTGTGGATTCGGTGAAGCTCGCCGGGATGAAGGCCGTGCTGCCCGTGAAAGGCTGCGTGATGGCCTCGGACGCGTTTTTCCCGTTCCGGGACGGCGTCGATGCGGCGGCCCAGGCGGGCATCACGGCGGTGATCCAACCGGGCGGCTCGATCCGCGATCAGGAAATCGTGAAGGCGGCCGATGAACACGGTCTCGCGATGATCATGACAGCCATGAGACATTTTAGACACTGATGTCGTCTCGAGCGCATGTTCGCTTGCTGACCAGACCTGCCACGCGTCACAGTACTTTGTGTCTGTCATTCCGGAAGGCCCCCCTGTGAAAATTCTCGTGATTGGGAGCGGCGGGCGCGAGCACGCGCTCGTGTGGAAGTTCACACAAAGCCCGCGCGTGACGAAACTCTACTGCGCGCCAGGCAATGCGGGGATCGACCAATGGGCGACCTGCGTCCCGATCCAGGCCGATGACCTGGCAGGGCTCAAGGCGTTTGTCCAGTCGGAGAAAATCGATCTGACGGTCGTGGGGCCGGAGGCGCCGCTGGCGGCCGGCATCGCCGATGAATTCCGGAAGGCCAGGCTGAAAATCTTCGGGCCGACCAAGGCCGCTTCCCAGCTCGAATCCAGCAAGACCTTCTCCAAAGACTTGATGGCCCGGCACCAGATTCCGACCGCGGCCTCGCAAAGCTTTACCGAGATGAAGCCGGCGCTGGCGTATCTTGAGCGCCAGCGCGTGCCGATCGTGGTGAAGGCGGATGGTCTGGCGCAGGGCAAGGGGGTGGTCGTCGCGGCCACGCTGGAGGAGGCCCGGCAGGCCCTCGTGGATATGCTGGACAAGAAAACCTTTGGCCAGTCCGGAAGCCGCGTCGTGATCGAGGAGTTCCTGGACGGGGAGGAACTGACCATCATGGCCTTCACGGACGGCCACACCGTCGTGCCCATGGTGCCGGCGCAGGACCACAAGCGCGTCGGGGAGGGGGACACGGGGCCGAACACGGGCGGGATGGGGGCCTATGCGCCCGCGCCGCTCGGTTCGCCGGCCCTGTGTGCCACGGTGCTCCAACAGGTGTTGCGGCCGGTCGTGGCCGCCATGTCCAAGTCAGGCAGTCCCTTTGCCGGCGTGCTCTACGCGGGGCTGATGATCGTCAAGGGGAAGCCCTACGTGCTGGAGTTCAACGCCCGCTTCGGGGATCCGGAAACGGAGGTTGTCCTCCCGTTGCTGAAGACCGATCTGGTGGACGTGGTCGAGGCCGTGGTGGAACACCGGTTGGACCAGTTGACGGTGGAGTGGCACGATCGTTCCGCCGTGTGCGTCGTGATGGCGTCGGGCGGCTATCCCGGGTCCTACCAGACGGGCGTGCCGATCACCGGACTTCCCGAAAAAGTTTTGTCGGACGATGTTCTCGTGTATCATGCAGGCACGAAACGACAGGGACACGACGTGGTGACGGCGGGCGGGCGCGTCCTCGGCGTCACGGGCGTCGGGATACACCTGGCCGATGCCATGGCACGGGCCTATGACACGGTGCGGACGATCTCGTTCCCCGGGTGCCACTACCGTTCCGATATCGCCCGGCGGGCCATTCGCACCGGAGCCAAGCAGGTATGATGGTTCGGATAGATGCGATGCCATCGGTGAGGGCGTTCCAGGGAGACGGCGTCGGCTCGAGCCTGATCGAGGCCGCGCGCATTGTACGTCGCGGCGGCGTCATTGCCATGCCGACGGACAGTTTCTACGCCCTGGGCGCCTGCGTGTTTGACGCCTCGGCCGTCCAGCGTGTCTGCAGCATCAAGGGCGAACGCGGGGAGAAGCCCATCCTGGTGTTGATCGCGGACCGTGCCCAGCTCGATGGGCTGGTGTCATCCCTTCCTCCCATGGCCATGGTTCTGATGGACCGGTTCTGGCCGGGCCCCCTGACGATCGTGCTGCCCGCGTCTCCGCGCCTGCCCCGTCCATTGACGGCCGGGACGGGCACGGTCGGTGTGCGGCTGCCGGCGGTGTCCCATCTCATCGAATTGCTCCGCGTCACGGGGCCGCTGACCGGCACGAGCGCGAACCGGTCCGGTTGTGCTCCGGCGCGGTCCGCCCGCGAAGTTGAGCACAGTCTTGGGGAGGACGTGGAAATGATTTTGGACGGTGGACCGGCGACCGCGACCCTGCCTTCGACGGTGGTCGAGGCGACGGACGGGGTACGCCTGGTGCGGGAAGGCCAGATCAGCCGGGACGCCATCGACGCGGTTCTCGCTGAGCACGGACTGGCATTAACGTGAGGGGATGCAGGTGAGGTCAGGACATGGCGGAGAGCCGGAAGGAGGAAGGTCGATGACTATTATGCGAATCGGGAGGGAGACGGGACTGGCTGCGCTCATCATCGTGAGCGCGTTGGGAGTCAGCGGGTGCGACTACTGGCCGCCGGCGCTCCAGGCTGAAATCGAGCAGTTGAAGGCCGATGCCCAGACCATGGCGGCGGAGAAAGCCAAGGTGGACGGCAGCGTGGCCACCCTGACGGCTGAAAAAGCCGCCTTAGTGAAGAAGGTGGACGAACTCTCCAAGATGCTGAAGACCCGAACGGATCAGGTGGCGAGTCTGGAGCAGAGCCTGGCGGCCGAGCGGGAAAAAGTCGCCAAGTTGACGCCGAAGCCGAAGGCGGCCAAGAAGAAAAAATCCGGGAAAAGACGTTAACGCAGGGCGGTTTTACGCCCGCTCCTTGGACGGGGAAGACGCGGGCGTTGCAGGAGTCGTCGTAGCGGGACTCGGCTTGGCGGCAGGAGCCGGTTGACTCGACGGTGCGGCCGTTGAAGCGGTTGATCCCTCCGTGGCCGTCGCCGCCGGCGCCGGGGCGGGCGCCGCCTTTTCGCCATCTTTTTTCTCCGCCGGAGCGTTCTTGTCCTCGGTCTTGGCGTCCGGTCCCGGCTTGAACTTGTCGGAATAGTCGGTGACGTACCACCCGCTGCCCTTGAACATGATGGCCGGAGCGGAGATGACTTTGGTGACGGCCTGGCCGCATTGCGGACAGCTGGTCACCGGAGGATCTGAGAAGCTCTGCCGCACCTCAAACCCGTGCCGGCAACTCTGGCACACGTATTCATAAATCGGCACAGCTCACCTCGTTTCAACGCTACGATCAGCGGACACTGCCTGTCTCCATAAGTTGTCTTCGGCGTGAGTCAAGGTCCGGTTCCGTCCCGACCTAGGCCGACAGCTTGCCAACGGCCGATTCGATGCGGTCCAGCCCGCGGGTGATGGCCTCCAGGCTGGTCGCGTAGGAGAGGCGGATGTGGCTGGCGCTGCCGAACGGCTCGCCCGGCACCACGGTCACCTTGGCCTCCTGCAGCAGATAGGTCGCCAGGTCCGACGCCGAGGCGATCGCGCCGGTCGCGTGCTTGCGGCCGAAGAGCCCGGCGATGTTGGGGAAGGCGTAGAACGCGCCCGTCGGCATCCGGCAGGTCACGCCGCGGATCTTGTTCAGGCGCTCGACCATCACCCGGCGCCTCCGGTCAAATTCCTGCACCATCTGTCGTGGAAACGCGTCTCCACCGTTCAAGGCCGCCACGGCGGCCTTCTGGGAAATCGAGCAGGGGTTGGAGGTGCTCTGGCTTTGGATGTTGGCCATGGCCGTGATGACGTCCTGGGGTCCCGCCGCGTAGCCGATGCGCCAGCCCGTCATGGCATAGGCCTTGGAGACGCCGTTCACGATCACCGTCCTTGCCGCCACCTCGGGCCCGAGCGAGGCGATGCTGACGTGGCGCACGCCGTCGTAGGTGATCTGCTCGTAAATTTCGTCCGAGATGATGGCCAGGTCGTGCGCGAGCGCGATCCGGGCGATGCCCTCCAACGAGGCGCGGTCGTACATCGCGCCGGTCGGGTTGCACGGGCTGTTGACGATGACGGCCTTGGTGCGGGGCGTGAGGTGCGCCTTCAGCATGTCCGCCGTGACGGCGTAGCCGTCCGCTTCGCGGGTGTGGACCAGCACGGGCGTGGCATCGTTCAGCAGCACCTGGTCCTGGTATGACACCCAGAAGGGCGCCGGGATCAGGACCTCGTCGCCCGACTCGAACAGCGCCTCGGCCAGGTTGTAGAGCGTGTGCTTGGCTCCGCACGACACGAGCACCTGGGACTTCTCGTAGCGCAGGCCGTGATCCGCCTCGAGCTTCTTGACGATGGCCTGCTTGAGCTCGTCGATGCCGGAGCTGGCCGTGTACTTGGTGAACCCCGTCCGGATGGCCGCCTCGGCCGCCGCCTTGACCGGGTCCGGCGTGTCGAAGTCCGGTTCGCCGGCCGCAAAGTCGATGACGTCGATGCCCTGGGCGGCCATCGCCTTGGCCGTGGCCGCGATGCTGAGCGTCGGCGAGGGGACGATCCGGCCCGTGCGCGCGGCGAGCTTCATGAGGCACGCGTCCCCAGCCGGCGCAGCAATCGCTGGGCCACCTGCGGGTGCAGGAAGTCGCTCAGCCGGCCGCCGAAGCGCGCGACTTCCTTGATGAGGGTGGAGGTGAGATAGGAGTATTCCTCGCTGGGCATGAGAAAGACGGTCTCCACGGATTTATTGAGCTTCCGGTTCACCAGGGCCATCTGAAACTCATACTCGAAGTCGGAAATGGCGCGCAGCCCGCGAATGACCGCATGGGCCTTGCGTTTCTCCACGTAGTCCACCAGGAGCCCCTTGAAGGTCACCACTTCGACGTGCGGCAGGCCCTTGGTGACCAGCTTGACCATCTCCACGCGTTCGGCCAGGTCGAACAGGGGACGTTTCGTCGGGTTGGGGGCCACCGCCACGACCACTTTATCAAAGACGCGCAGGCTGCGAACGATAATGTCGGTGTGACCGTGCGTGACCGGGTCGAAGGTGCCTGGGTACACGCCGATCTTCATGGAGCGAGGGCGTCCTGCACGGCCACCTCAAAAACGGAGAGGGTCGTGTCGCCGTACCGGTATTGCCGCAGCAGACTCAGCGGCCCGTGCGAGGGCGGCACCGCCGTCTTGCTCGAATGCTCGAGGACGATCAGCGCATCCGGCGCGATCGCGGCGGTCTCGCACAACGCCGGCCACAACTCGGGGAGGCAATCCGGCTGATAGGGCGGGTCGGCGAAGACGAGGTCATAGGGGACCGTCGTCCTGGCCCGGCGGCTCAGGAACGCGGTGGCGGTGCAGGCGTGAATGTCGGCGGAGCTCGCGAGCCCGCACTGGGCCAGGTTGGCGCGCAGGACACGCAGGGCCGCCTGGTGGGGTTCGACGAAGGTCACCTGCCGGGCGCCCCGGCTCAGCGCTTCGATGCCGATGGCGCCGGTGCCCGCGTATAAATCGAGGAACCGTGAGCCGGCGACCCGGGGTCCCACGATGGAAAACAGGGCTTCCTTGACGCGATCGGAGGTCGGACGCAGTCCGGGGCCCTTGGGCCCGTGAAGCCGCCGACCTTTTTGAGCGCCCGCAATGACACGCATCGTGATGTTGACAGAGGGATGGCAGACTCTAACACACCGTTTTTTTTGGGGTCAAGGCGAGATGGGCCAGGCGCGCAGGGGTACCGCCGTGCGTCCGAGCGGCAAACAGCCCCGCGGCTTTTTTGGTTTTGACGACCTGAAGGGGCAGGGCTTATAATCAGCCTGCCCCAGATGATTCGGATACCAAATGAGAGACGGTTGGAATCCGTTCCGAGCGGGAATCGGTTACCCGAGCGAGCGGGTGGGAACCGGCGGATGTTCGAGTTCAGCCAGGCTCTTCCGTCGGTTGGCGTTAATGGTGCGGTCGACAATCGAACCGCAGTTGATGCACTTCCAGGCATAGAAGATGAGGAAGAAGTCCGAGAATCGTTCCATCATCATCAGGCCCTTGCATTTTGGACAGTCCATAAAGCCCTCCAAGTCTCTTGCGCGTCGCCCATGCTCAGCTCGGCATGTGTAGCTCGATTAAAGCAAAAGGCAAGCCCAAAAATGAACTAATGAATAATATCAATGACTTAAATATAAATTATGTGAAAATGCTGTGCATAACATATGTTAAAAGTGTTGATAAAAAGCCACTCTTTTGCGTTATTCCGGACACAAACCGACCACTCGGAGGCGGGCCATGATGCCAGGAAAAGGTGGAATTCAACGGTGGCCGCGTAGCGAACGACCGAGAGAACGGTTGCTGCAGGAGGGCCCCGAAAAGCTGTCCGATGCTCAGTTATTGGCGATCCTTCTGCGCATCGGTCGCCGGGATTCCTCCGCCGTCGAGGTGGCCATGGATCTTCTGCGGCAATTGGACGGGCTGCAAGGATTGTCGAACCGAAGCGTGGATGAACTCTGCCGGATCCCCGGCATCGGCCCCGCTAAGACGGCGCAGCTCAAGGCGGCGATCGAGCTGGGCAAGCGCGTGCTCGCGGCGCCGCTGTCGAGCGGGACGAGGATTGCCTCCAGCGCGGACCTGTTCCACCATTATTATCCGCTCCTGCGCGATCTCCGGCACGAGGTGTTCAAGATCGTCTTGCTGGATGCCAAGCACGCCATCGTCAGGGAGGCGACGGTCTCGGAGGGAAGCCTGACGGTGAGCATCGTGCATCCGCGGGAGGTGTTCAACCTCGCCGTCCGGGAGTCGGCCGCCGCCGTCATCTTCGTGCATAATCATCCGAGCGGGGATCCCAGCCCCAGCGAGGAGGATCGGACGTTGACCGCCAGGCTGGTGGCGGCCGGCGACCTATTGGGCATCCAGGTCCTGGACCATCTGATCATCGGGGACGGACGCTATACCAGCTTCGCCGACAGCGGGTGGCTGGGGGAGGACCGGCTCGCGCGGGCGGCCCCCCGGCGCGCCAAAAAATGAATTGTCTGGCTGAACCCGTTTTGATATAAGCAAGCCTCTGAACGGCCGCGCGGTCTTTACCGTCGCGGAACATTCGACTGCGGTGGGTGCAGGATGGCTACCGTAGTGCGACCAGGTCACACCTCCTCCCTGCGCCGGGTCCTGTCCGGTTTACTGCGATCCCTGTCCATGCTTGTGCTGTGCGGTCTCGCCGCGGTGCCTGCGCTCGCGCAGGGCACGCCGCGCGTCTCCTCCGGTCCCGTCCTGGCACGGGGAGTCCTGCTCGTCGCCCACCCAAATCTCTTGGATCCAAACTTTCAGCAGACGGTCGTGCTGATTTGCGAGCACGGGGCGGAGGGCACCCTGGGAATCATCATCAACCGGCCGACCGCGGTGCTGCTCTCGGAGGCGTTGCCGAACGTGCCCGTCCTGAAAGGGACGTCCTATGTCCTGTTCGCCGGAGGCCCGGTTCAACCGGAGGGGGTGCTCATGCTGTTTCGGGTCGTGGAGACGCCCGACCGGCTGCGGGAAATCATGGACCAGGTCTACCTGGGATTGAACGGAAAAGTTCTCGAACGCGTCATCACCAAGCCGAACCCGACGGAGACGTTTCGCGCCTACGCGGGGTATGCCGGGTGGGCGCCGGGACAATTGGAGTTTGAGATGGCCATGGGATCCTGGGCCGTGGTCCAGGCCGATCCGTCGAGTATTTTCGACAAGGATGCGGAGACGCTGTGGCACGAGATGGTCGAGGCCATGCAGGCGCCGCGTGTGATCAGGTTGGAATAGGGGAGCCGGCCGGCCCGGGGCGGCTGCGCCCGCTTCCCGAAGGAGGGCGCGATGGAAAGTAAGACGCGGGTTGACATGATCAGGAATGTGGCGGTGGTGTCCGCTTCGTGGGCCGGGAAAACGTCCCTCGTCGAGGCGCTGCTCTATACGGCGGGCGCGATCCCGGCGATGGGGTCCACCGGGAACGGTACGACCGTCTCCGATTTCGAACCGGAGGAAATCCACCGGAAGGTCTCGGTCAGCACGGCCGTGGCGCAATGTTCATGGAAGGGTGTCACGCTGAATCTGCTGGATACGCCCGGCGCCCTGAGCTTTCTGGGAGAGGCCAAGCTGGCCCTGCACGCGGTCGATGGCGTGGTCATCGTGCTCGGCGCGTCATCCGGCATGCGGACGGAGCTGGAGAAACTCTGGGGCATGATCACCGACATCGGGCTGCCGTGCGTGCTGTTCGTGAACGAGCTGGACAAGGATCGTACCGCCCTGGCGCCCGCGCTCAAAGCGTTCGAGGAAGCGCTTGAGATCCCGGCCGTGCCGGTGACGCTTCCGATCGGCTCGGAGGGGGGCCTCGAGGGCGTGGTGCAAATCGTCGAAGGCGCCGCTTACCGGCCGGCGGCCGGCAGCCCGAAGGTGCTCAGGGACGGTGTGCCGGCCGATCTCGCCGGCCCCGTAGCCGAAGCCAGGAAAAATCTGGTGGAGAGCGCCGCGGAGACGGATGATCGGCTCGTGGAAAAGTACCTGGCGCAGGGCGAGCTGGAGGAGGCTGAAATTCTGCAGGGGATGAAGGCGGGGACCGGCGCGCGGAAATTCGTGCCGGCCTTGTGCGGTTCCGCGGTGCGCAATATCGGAACCGCGCCGTTGCTGGATGCGCTGGTCGCCCTGCTGCCGTCCCCCGTGGAGGCGGCCGGCCTCCGCCCGATCAAGGGGACGGATGCGCAGACCGAGACGGAGACCACGCGCGCCCCCGCCGTCGCCGATCCCTTTTCCGGCTTCGTGTTCAAGACCCTGATCGACCCCTTCGCCGGGCACCTGTCCTACCTGCGGGTCTTGTCAGGGACGCTGCCGGCCGACGCGCCGTTTTTGAACGCGAGCCGGCGGGTCAAGGAAAAAGGCGGGCATCTCTTCACGATCCTGGGAAAAAAATACACGGCGGTCCCGCAGGCCGGTCCCGGTGAGATCGTGGCGATCGCCAAGCTCAAGGACACGCAGACCGGGGACACGGTCTGCGACGAGAAACATCCCATTCTGTTCCCCCGCGTGTCCCTGCCCAAACCGGTGTTCTCGTTCGCCCTGGAACCCAAGGCCAAGACCGAGATCGACAAGGTGAGCGTGGGGCTCCACAAGCTGGTGGAAGAGGATCCAATGCTGGAGTTCACCCGGAATCCGGAAACCAAGGAGATGGTGCTCGGCGGCATGGGGCAGTTGCATGTCGACGTGACGTTCGAGAAGCTGCGCCGGAAGTACGGCGTGGAGGTCAACATCCACGTCCCCAAGGTGCCGTACAAGGAGACGATCCGGAGGATGGCGCAGGCCCAGGGCAAGTACAAGAAACAGACCGGCGGGCATGGGCAGTACGGCGACTGCTGGTTGCAGGTGGACCCGCTGCCGCGGGGTGGAGGATTTGAGTTTGCCAGCAAGGTCGTCGGGGGCGCCATTCCCAGGAACTTCATCCCGGCGATCGAGAAAGGCGTGGTGGAAGCGATGCAGGAGGGTGGTCTGGCCGGGTTCCCGGTCGTCGACGTGCGTGTGACGGTCTACGACGGGTCCTACCACGTCGTGGATTCCTCGGAGATGTCGTTCAAGATCGCCGCCTCGATGGGATTCAAGAAGGCCATGGAGCAGGCGGCGCCGGTGCTGCTCGAACCGGTCATGCACGTGGAGGTGGTGACGCCGGACGATGTGGTGGGGACGGTCATCGGCGACCTGAACGCCAGGCGGGGACGGATCATCGGCGTGAGCGCCAAGGGCCATGCCGAGATGATCGAGGCCTCGGTCCCGCTGGCGGAAATGTTGACCTATGCCCCCATGTTGAATTCGATCACCGGCGGCCGGGCCACCTACGGGATGGAGTTTGCGTCGTACGAGGAGGTCCCGCGGGAGCTGGCCGCGCGTGTGGTGGAGGAACACAAGGCGGCCCGGCACGCGGTCGCCTAGCCCGCATTATTCATGAACGCTTCTACTGCAGCCGCCGATACGCCGCTGCGACAAGCTTGGCTGCTGGGGTTCCCGCAGCCAAGCAGGCGGGCTCGCTGCTCGGTCGGTCAACAGCCTGTTCAAGGCTGCCTCTCTCCCTCGCGGCTCCGCGCGCCCGTCTCGCGAGGCGTCTCTTCGGTTTCGTCACGAACCGTCATGAACAATGCGGGCTCGCGGTCTTACTTGTCAGAGGGTTTCAGGACGACGTAAAAGGCGCGGGTTTCGCGGAGCACGCGCAAAAGGATTGTGTCGCCGCGCTTGGCCTTCGAGACGGCGGCCGTGAACGCGTTCACGGAGACCACGTCCACGCGATTGACCTCCTTGATGAGATCCCCATCGCGCAGGCCTTCCGCTTCCGCGATGCTGCCCCGGTCGACCTTGGTGATCAGCACGCCGGGCGACTCCTTCACCTTGAATTTGGCCGCCAGCTCGGCGGTCAGGTCCTGCACGTCGAGCCCGAGCTTGAGCTCGGTCCGTGCCGTCGGGGGCAGGGAGGCGATGACCGGCGCATCCTGCCGTTCGCTGAGCGGAACGGGAAGGACCTGACGCTGTCCGTCCCGGACGATTTCGATGCGCGCGGTGGCCCCCGGCGGCAGGGTCGCGATCAGGCGGGACAGCATGTTGGGGGTCTCCACCGCCTTGCCGTCCACCTTGGTGATGATGTCGCCGGGCTTGATGCCCGCGCGGGCCGCCGGGTCCTTCTCGAACACCTCGTTCACCAGCACGCCGTCGCCTTCAATGACGCCGAATTTGGCCGCGAGGTCCGCCGTCACCGGCTGAATCCCCACACCCAGCCATCCGCGGACCACCTTGCCGCTCGTGAGCAGCTGCTCCATGACCTGTTTGGCCATGTTGGACGGGATGGCAAAGCCGATCCCCTGGGCGAAGTTGATGATGGCCGTGTTGATGCCGATCACTTCGCCATGCATGTTGAACAGCGGGCCGCCGGAATTGCCCGGGTTGATCGAGGCGTCAGTTTGAAGAAAATTTTCATAGCGCGAGAGGTTCATGTTTTCACGGCCGATTCCGCTGATGACACCCAGCGTGACGGTCCGGTCGA
>JBFGRH010000034.1:0-12583 GCA_041563795.1 Nitrospiraceae bacterium
GATCCGGGTCGAGGAACGGACCGATCAAATCTGGCACGTGTACGTGCCGGGCCTGTGGCCCGGTCATCATTATGGCTACCGGGTGCACGGCCCCTATGAGCCGCAAGCCGGGCACCGGTTCAACCCCAACAAGCTGGTGCTCGATCCCTACGCCAAGTCGATCGCCGGCCTCATCGAATGGTCGGACGCCATGTTCGGCTATCATATCGGAGATCCCAAGGCTGATCTGTCGTTCGACCCGCGCGACAATGCCGCCTTTATCCCCAAGTGTGTGGTCGTGGACCAGGCCTTTACCTGGGGCGGCGACACCCAGCTGAAAACCCCCTGGGAAAAAACCGTCATCTACGAGGCGCATGTCAAGGGCCTGACCGCCCGGCATCCGGACGTGCCGGACGCCCTGCGCGGCACCTACGCCGGACTGACGACGCCCGCGATCATCGACTATTTGCAGGCGCTCGGCGTGACCGCCATCGAGCTGTTGCCGATCCATCACTTCGTCCGGGACAAGCATCTGGCCGACCGCGGGCTCGCCAACTACTGGGGGTACAACACGATCGGGTTTTTCGCGCCGGACATCCGCTACGCGACCTCCCCGGTCCGGGGCCGCCACGTGCGGGAGTTCAAGACGATGGTCAAGACGCTCCACAGCGCCGGCATCGAGGTGATTCTTGACGTGGTGTACAACCATACGGCGGAAGGCAATCACATGGGCCCGACCCTCTCGTTCCGGGGGATCGACAATGCGTCGTATTACCGGCTCATGGCGGACGAGAAGCGCTACTATATGGACTACACGGGCTGCGGCAATACGCTCAACGTCACCAACCCGCGCGCACTCCAGCTCGTCATGGACAGCCTCCGCTACTGGGTCACCGAGATGCACGTGGATGGATTCCGGTTTGACCTGGCCTCCGCGCTGGCGCGCGAGCTGCATGAAGTGGACCGGCTCGGAGCCTTCTTCGACATTTTGCACCAGGACCCGGTCCTGTCGCAGGTCAAGCTCATCGCCGAGCCGTGGGACCTGGGGGAGGGCGGCTACCAGGTGGGCAATTTCCCGGTCGGCTGGGCCGAATGGAACGGGAAATACCGGGACACGATCCGCCGGTACATCAAGGGCGACGGGGGACAGGCCGCGGAGCTGGGCTACCGCCTGACCGGCAGCAGCGACCTCTACGGCAGCAGCGGGCGGCGCCCCTATGCCAGCGTCAACTTCATCACGGCGCACGACGGGTTCACGCTGCACGACCTGGTGTCCTACGACCAGAAGCACAACGAGGCGAACGGCGAGGACAACCGCGACGGCACCGACGACAATGCGAGCTGGAATTGCGGCGCCGAGGGGCCGACGGACGATCCGGCGATCAACGAATTGCGGGAGCGGCAGAAGCGCAATTTCCTGGCGCTGCTGCTGTTGTCACAGGGCGTCCCCATGATCTGCGGCGGCGACGAGATCGGCCGGACCCAGAAGGGCAACAACAATGCCTACTGCCAGGACAGCGAGCTCAGCTGGTTTGACTGGAAGCTCGACCGGCCGGCGCGCGAGCTGCTGGAGTTCACGCAAAGCCTGATCGCGCTCCGTAAAGAGCATCCCGTCCTGCGGCGGCGCGGGTTCTTCCAGGGCCGGAAAATCAGAGGGTCCGAGGTCAAGGACATCGCCTGGTTCCGACCGGACGGCAAGGAAATGACGGACGAGGACTGGACCCAGGGCTATGTCCGTTCCCTGACGCTTCGGCTCGCGGGCGACGCGATCACCGAGTTGGATGAAAAGGGGCGGGCGATCGTCGACGACACGCTGCTGGTCCTGCTGAACATGCACCACGAATCGCTGTCCTTCACCCTCCCCGCCCACAAGAAGGGCGTCCGCTGGCAAACCGTGCTGGACACGGCCGAACCCCGCGAGGACGGCAAGAAAGTCACGATTCTCAAGGGCGGCGAACAATACGACCTGGAAGCCAGGTCCCTCGCCCTGCTCGAATTGCGCGGGAAGGATTAGCGGGCCCCTGGCGGCGCCCGCCCCGGATCAGGGGGCCCTGCGGATGCTCACAAGGCCCTCGCGTTGTGCCGCCTGCGCACTCCATTCCTCGGATCCATGGACAGCGCCGACCGGTTGGCCAGGATTACCGGATCCAGCACGTTGCCGCATACCAGGCACCGCCAGCCGCGGAATTCCTTCATCCAGGTGTCCGCCCTCGCGTCCCCGAACACCTCTTCCACCATCATGGCGCGGCAGCGTTCGCATTCCATGGCCATCTCATGTCCTCCCGGGTTCGGCGTGTCGGCGCGCCGGGGTCGCCCGCCTTTACGCGCCGTCATGTGCCCTCGACATCAAGGGTGGACGGAGACGGCAGCCCCTGGAAGACCCGGCGGCACTTCGTTTGAAACAGTTCCCCATCGAGCGGCATCACCAGATATTCCCGGGCTCCCCGCACGACGGCCGCCCGTAGTCTGTGGAGGTGGCCCGCGTCCGCCATCACCATCACCGGAATGTCGGCGTAGGCGCGCCGGAGTTCGCGCATGATGGTGTCCTCGATGTGCGGCAACTGGATGTTCAGCAGCACCCCGTGCACCGGCATCCGGCGGGTCTCCGTGTTCAGGCGCGCCATCCCGGACCGGCCGCACCGTTCGGCGAGGACCTCGCACCCCATCACTTGCAACCACCCCGCCGCACGGCCGCGCTCGTCGTCATCCACCAGCAGGATCCGGCAGCGTGCCGGTTCCGGGGGGGTCTCAACGTGCTGGTCCTTGCCGCTTGCCGGAGACATCGTGTGCATCAGCGGGCGACGGTACACGAGAAGCCAGGAGGCGAGAACAAGGGACTTGCCTAGGTGCGCAAGGGGAAAATCACCGGCCCGCCGGCCGATGATACCCGGGGAATCGGCCGGAGTGCGAACGCGTCAGGACGGCGAGGTCAACCCGTGGGTGATGGCGTACTTGGTCAGCTCCGCCGTGGTGCGCAGGTCGAGCTGGTCCATGATCTGCGCCTTGTGAAACTCGACGGTCTTGGGCGAGATGTTCAGGAGGGTGGCGATCTCTTTCACCGAATGGCCCTCCGCCACCAGCTGGAGCACCTCCCGCTGGCGCGGCGTGAGCACGTCCCGGTTCGGCGACACGCCTCCCGTTCCGTGCACGGCCGCCTGGATCAGCTCCTTCGCGATCAACGGCGTCACGTACGAGTTCCCGCCGAGCACGGAGTCAATCGCCTGCAACAGCTCGGCGCCGGCCGAACGCTTGAGCAGATACCCCGAGGCGCCGGCCTTGAAGGCTTCATTGACGTAGGCCCGGTCGGCGTGCATCGTGACGAAGATAATCTTGATCTCCGGCTGCTGCTGCTTCAGGCGCCGTGCGGCATCGATTCCGTTGAGCAGCGGCATGGAGATGTCCAGCAGCACCACTTCCGGGTGCAGCGCCGCCGCCGCCTCCACCAGCGCCCGGCCGTCCTCGACGGCGCCCACGACGTCGCAGTGATCCTCCAGGATCCGGCGGATCCCCTCGATCACCAGCGAATGGTCGTCGGCGAGGAGGAGCCTCGGCTTCGTCATGCCGGCCCCCCTTCGACGGGGGCCCATGCCCGCACCGTCGTCCCCGTCCGGATGCCGGACGTCACTTCCAGCGCGCCGCCCACCAAGCGAAGCCGCTCGTGCATGCTGACCATTCCAAGACCGGCGAAGGAGGAGCCGGTCTTCTGCCGGTCGAACCCCCGGCCATCGTCCGTGACCGAGAGTGCGAGCCCGCGATCCGCCCCGACCAGGTCCATCTCGACACGCGACGCATTGGCATGCCGGGCGACATTCGAGAGACTCTCCTGGGCGACTCGGTAGAAACAGGTCGCGAGATCGGGGGGCAGGGCCGCCGGCACGTGGTCGTGCCGGAACGTGCTTTTCAACCCCGTCCGGCCTGCAAAATCATCCATCAGTTGCTGTAGCGCGATCGGCAGCCCCAGGTCGTCGAGAATGGACGGATGCAATTGATGCACGAAGCGCCGGATATCATCGGACAGTTCGACGATCCGGTCCTGGACCGATCGGAGGTTCCGGCCCAGCACCGCCTGCGACGCCGGGGGGCGGAGCGAGAGCGTCTCCACATCGACCGCGAGCATGGCCAGCCGCTGGTTGACGTCATCGTGCAAGTCACGCGAGATTCTTCGCCGGTCTTCCTCCTGCGCGGTCAGCAGCCGGGCGGCCAGGGCCTGCAGGTCATCGCTGCTCTGGCGGAGCGCGCGCTGACTGGCCTGCAACGCATCTTCACTGGCCCGGAGGGAGCGTTCGGTTTCCATGCGTTCGGAGATCTCCGCCACCAGGGCTTTATTGACCTCCGCCAGCTCGGCCGTCCGTTCCCGCACTTTCACCTCCAGCTCATCATGCGCCCGCCGCAAGGCCCGCTCCGCCTCCCGGCGTTGCGCGAAGAAGAGCACCGGCACCCAGACCACCAGCAGGCTGAACGCGCGGTTGGCGACCGCCAGCCACGCGGGCGCGCCGGGCACCACGGGGCTGAACGCCCCTCCGACCACGACCAGCGCCGAACTCGCCACCGCGACGGCCAGCGCAAAGGCCGGCGCCGTCGCCGTGTAGGCCAGCAGGACCACGCCGCTGTAGAGCACGCCGTTGGCGACCCCCAGCGGCACGAACAAGTCCAGCACGAAGAGCGCGCCGAGCAGCCCGCCCACGGCCAGCCGGGCGGCGGTCCCTGTCAGTCTGTTCATGGGCAGCATGACCACACCGGGGCAATTATCGCCTCTCCCTCCCCCCGGTTCAAGCGCCCGCCGATGGACATAACCGCATTGCGTTCCGTTCGGGCATGCAGTATTGTGCCCCGGCGATGACCCTGCACGAATTTCTCCTCAGCCTGATCATCCTCTACGTCTCCGCGCGCCTGTTCGGGGAGGTGGCCGTGCGCCTGGGCCAGTCGGCGGTGCTCGGCGACCTGCTGGCCGGCGTGTTGATCGGAGGCAACGTCCTGGGCTGGGTGGAACCGACCCTGACCCTCAAGTTAATGGGCGACGTCGGGGTCATGCTGCTGCTCTTCGAGATCGGTCTGGAATCGGACCCGCAGACCTTCCTCCGGGTCTGGAAATCCTCGATCGGCGTGGCCGTGATCGGCGTCCTCGCCCCGTTCGCGTTGGGCTATGCCCTGGCGGTCGCGACCGGCCTCGGCACGCTGCAGGCCGTCTTCATCGGCGCAACCCTGATGGCGACCAGCGTGGCCATTTCGGTCCGCGTGCTCGACGATTTCGGCAAGCTGCACACGACGGAGGGGAAGATCATCCTCGGCGCCGCCGTCATCGACGATATCCTGGTGCTGCTGGCCCTGTCGGTGATCATCAGCCTGGCCGACCAAGGCGCGGTCTCGGGGCTCGACGTCGTGAAGGCCTCCGCTCCGGCCATCCTGTTCCTCTGCGTCGCGATCCTCGTGGGCATCCGGTACGTGCACCTCTTCAGCCGCCTCGTGAATATCATGAACACGCGCGGCAGCCTGGTGATCATGGCGATGACGTTCGCACTGTTTCTCGGCGAGAGCGCCGAGCTGGTCGGCCTCGCGCCCATCATCGGCGCCTTCGCCGCGGGCCTGGTCCTGGCGCGGGCCGAACACCAGGCGCACATCACGGAGCGCATCAAGCCCGTGGCCGACGTCTTCGTCCCGATCTTTTTCGTGCTCGTCGGCGCGGCCGTCGAGCTGCGCCTCCTCAACCCGTTCGATCCGCAGAACTGGACGGTCCTGCTCATGACCGGAGGGTTGATCCTCGCGGCGGTCGTCGGCAAGCTCCTCGCCGGGGCCGGCGCGGCCGGCGCGGGCGTCAGCCGGTTCACCGTCGGCGCCGGAATGGTCCCGCGCGGCGAGGTCGCCTTGATCATCGCCGCCACCGGCCTGTCGCACGAGGTCATCACCCAGCGGGAATACGGGGCCATCATCATGATGGTGGCCGTGCTGTCCCTGCTGGCGCCGATGCTCCTGAAATTCGCCCTCCAGCGGGCCGCGCGCTGACCGCGGCCCGGATCCGGTTTTTCGCCCGCCCCTCGAATTACACACGAAGCCGTGGCATAGTGGGACAAGCGTTCGCCTTGTCCCACGACTGGGAGGAATTTCGTGGCGGACTCCGACCGAACCGGCCCGGGGAACGACAACCGGCACCTGCTGGCGACGCTCGTAGCCGGCCTGCGCCTGCTGCTGGACTTTGAGCGGCCGCTCCTCAAGTACCTGCTCGCCTACGCGGCCTCGATCGGCCTGCTTTCCCTCATCGTGCCGTTGACCGTGCAGGAGTTCGTCAACACCTTCGCCTACGCCATCCAGCCGATCACGATCGTCACACTGGCGGGGATCATGGTGCTGATCCTGCTGTCCGTCGGAGCCTTCCGCGCGCTCCAGTTTTACGCCGTCGAGATGCTCGAAGAAAGATTGTTCGCGCGCATCGCCCTGGGCATGGCGCGCCTCCTGCCCGGCCTGAAGATCCAGGGATTCAAGCCGAAGCACGCCAACCTCTTCGTGGAAGCCGTGTACCTCCAGCGCGCGGTCTCGACCCTGTTGACGGATGTCGTCAACATCGTCGTGGGCAGCATCACCGGCGCGACCATCCTGGTGCTGTACCATCCGGTGTTTCTCCCGTTTATCCTCCTGCTCTTCACCGGTGGCGCCTTCATCGTGGCCTCGCTCAACTACGGCGGATTCAGGGCCACCCTCGCCATGTCCCATGCCAAGTACGAAACCCTGAACTGGCTCCAGGAAATCGCCAGCAACCTGCTGCACTTCAAGGTCTCCACAAGCCGGCCGCTGCTGCTCCGCCGGACCGACCAGCTGGTGGCCGCTTACGTGGCCGCACGGCAGACCCGGTTCCGGGTCCTCCTCCGCCAGTACCTCGGGTCCGTGGGATGGCAGGCGGTGGGACACAGCGGCCTGATCGCCACCGCCGGATGGCTGATGGCCGACGGGCAACTGACGCTCGGCCAATTCGTGGCCGCCGAGGTCATCGTCGGCAACCTCCTGCTCAACTTCGACTCCATCGTCAAACGGATGTCGCACGTCTTCTATTTTTTCACCGCCGTCGCCGAACTGGACGCGCTGTTTGCGCTTCCCCGGGACCTCGAGGAAGGGGCACCGAGGTACGTGATCTCCCAGTCGCCGTTGCAGGGTCTTCGGCTGAGCTGCCGGGACGTCAGCTTCGCCTACCCCGAGTCGGCGCCCGTCTTTCAGCGGCTCGATCTGGAGGTGGCCGCGGGAGAAAAAGTCTCCGCGCTCATGCGCAGCGGCACCGGCAAGAGCACGCTGGCCTTCATCCTCTCCGGGCTCTTCGCCCCGACGACCGGCGCCGTGCTGTACAACGGGATGGACCTGAGGGATGCGGACGACAGTTCGCTGAACGCCTGCCGCGGTTACGTGCCGGACGCGAACTTGACGCTGTTCGAGGGCACCCTGGAGGACAACATCACGATGGGACGCCCCTCGATCACCTACCAGGATATTCAGTGGGCGTTGCGGTTCGTCGAGTTGGAGGATGAGATCGGCATGCTGCCCGGAGGCCTGGGCACGCCGATCCTGGCGCGGGGGCAGGCCTTTACCTCCAGCCAGGTCGCACGGATTCTGACCGCGCGCGCCATCGTCGCGCGGCCCCAACTGCTGATCCTGGACGGCGGACTGCTCAGCGTGCCGAGGTCCCTGCGGGAAATCATCCTGCGGCGGCTGTGCGACAAGGAGGAGCCCTGGACGGTCGTCATCGTCACCAACGAGCCGGACATGATCATCCAGATGGATCGACGGATCGTGGTCCAGTGACTGCCGCCCGCCCGCGCCGCGGCCTCAGACGGACGGCGCCGGCAGCTTGACCTCGACCGCACGGCGGCGCTCGATGGTCAGGGCCACGGTCATGAAGAGCACCGACAGGGCGATCACCGTCAAGGCGTATAACGGAAAGAGGTCCGTCCCGGGGATGCCGGCGCCGGCCGGCAGGAACGCCATGACCGCGGCGGCCAGCCCGCGGGGCAGCATGGAGGTGATCATGCGTCGTTCGGTTTCCGTCCATTCGGTGCGGGCCTGCCCGAACCCCTCGACGATCGCCCACCGCACGCCAAGACCGATCAGGAACAGGACGATGCCGGCCCCGGCCACCGTCCACGTGACCGCAGAAAAATCCAGGATGAGCCCGAGCAGCACGTAGAAGAAGGTCCGGACCAGGAACGACAGCTCCTCGTTCAGCCGTTTGAGGAAGGTGTCGAGCTCGAATTCCGCCTTGTCCAGTTCGTAGCCGATCATGCGGCGGACCGGACCGGCCAGTCGCCCGACCAGGGTTTCCATGTTGCCCAGCATCAGTCCGAACAACAGAATCGTGATGGCCCCGCTGGCGCCGATCACCTCGGCGATCGTGTAGAGGACCAGGATCGCCGCCAGGGTCAGCATGTAGGACAGCGCCTGCCCGTGCAGCCAGGCCAGCAACCGGGCCCACAAGGCCCCGGCGACCGCAGCCAGCAGCAGCGCGTCCAGGAAGGCATGGAAGAGGCTGCTGACCATGCCGCCGGCTCTCCCCGCCCCCGTGAGCAGATTCATGATGGCCAGGGCCGTGACCACGACGAACACGTCCGTAAAGGCGGATTCCAGGCTCAGCATCACCTTGACCGGCTCACTGAGCGTCTCCAGCTTGGACACCACGGGAATCACGATCGCGCCGGTCGTCCCGCCCAGGATTGCGCCCAGCAGGAAGCCGTGCAGCCAGGCGCCCTGCATGACCCAGACGTAAAAGGCCGCCGTCGTCAGCATGGTCGCGGTAAAGACCGCCACGGTGAACAGGATCGCGACGGGCGCTTCCTTCATCACCTTGGCCAGGTGCATGTTCAATCCGCCGTCGAAGAGGATGATGAGGAGGGCGAGCGTTCCGAAGTAGGGGGCCAGCGCGATGACGTGCGACGTGTCGGTGAGGTTCAGCACGGGTCCGAACAGGACGCCCAGCCCGATGAGGAACAGCACGCTCGGGACGCCGGTTTCCTTGAACAGCAACTCGCCGGCCAGCCCGATCAGAATGACCAGGCCGACCAGACCGAGCACCGCTTCAACGCTGAGCGACTCCATCAAGCCTCGTGCAGGCTACCGGTGCGCCCACTATAGCAAGACCACGCCCGACCGGCAAACCGACGACGCGGACCCGGCGGCCTGCGAGGGCACGCCGGGCGCGTGGTGCCGGTCACGGCGTCCTCTACGAACCGGACCCACGGTTCTTGGTGAGGTTCTTGACGATGTCCGCCGCCGCGTCCCGCCCGCCGAGCCCGAAGGCGATCGCCAGGCCCAGCCCGATGGCGGCCAGAATGATCTGGATCGAGGAGGTGAGGATGGTGGTATCGATGTCGATCTGCTCGAGCGCCATGATGCCGGTGAACACGACGACCACCACGCGGACCAGTTTGGAGAGGGCCGTGGCGCCGTCGAGCTTGTTGGCCGTGGCGGCGTTCAGGACGATCTCACCGAAAAAGTGGCCCAGCAACAACCCGCCGGCCACCACCAGCACCGCACCGATCAGCTTGGGCACAAACAGGACGAAGCGTTCCAGCAACTGCGAGACCACGGTCAACTGGACCGCGTTGGCTGCCGAGACCAGGAACAGCAGGATGATCAGCCAGTAGACGAGGAACCCGATCACATACGAGGGCGACTTGCCGAAGCCCAGCCGCGTGGTCAGCTCGTTCACCTTGATCATCTCCGTGTAGTCGTCCATCTTGGTCATGCGGAAGAATTTCTCGACTCCCGTACGGACCACCCGTCCGACCACCATGCCGACGAGCAGCAGCAGCAACGCCGCGAGAATGGACGGCATCTTGACCAGGATGGTACCCAGCAATTGTTGAAACGGCACGAGCAGGAAAGACAGCCAGTCTTGCGACATTCCGCACCTCCTTGGACAGAGTCAGTGGCTTGCGTGTGGATCGATGGATGAGACGGTGCCGGCCCGCTGTCAAGCGGGAGTGTGGGATGTTCCGGCGAAGAAGTCAACCGCAAGATACGATCGGACCGGCGACGGCCCGTGGTGCGCGTCAGGCCGGCGAAGCCGAACGAATCAAACGGCCCATCGTCAGTCCCTGCACCAGGATGGAGAATACGACGACGGCATAGGTGATCGTCACGATCGCGTCCCGCGACGGTCCCGGCGGCATCGACAGGGCGAGGGCGACGGAGATGCCGCCCCGCAGTCCGCCCCAGGTCATGATCGCGACGGTCCGTTCGCTGAATCCCCGAACGAGGCTGAAGAGTTTGACCTGCATCCCGACGCTGAGAAAGCGGGCGAGCAGGACGATGGGGATGGCGAGCATCCCCGCTTCCAGGTACTGCGCCTTGAAGCTGAGGACCAGGACCTCCAGGCCGATCAGGACGAACAGCACCGCGTTCAGGATCTCGTCGATCAGGTCCCAGAAGGCGTCCACATGCCCGCGGGTCTTGTCGGACATCGCCAACCGCCGGCCCTGGTTGCCGATCAACAGGCCCGCCACGACGACAGCGATGGGGCCCGAGGTGTGGACCGCGTCGGCCAGCGCGAAACTGCCCGTCACCAACGCCAGCGTGATCAATATCTCGACCTGGTAATTGTCCACCGACTTCAACATGACGTAGGCCGCGTAGCCCAGCAGCAGGCCCAGGGCGACCCCGCCGAGGGCCTCTTCAGCGAAGAGCGTCGCGACCTCAAGGACACTGACCGATTCCCGCGGGATCAGGCTCGCGATCACGAGAAACATGACCACGCCGACCCCGTCGTTGAAGAGCGATTCGCCGACGATCTTGATCTCCAGCATCTTGGGCAGGCGGGCCTGCTTGATCAGCCCCATGACCGCGATGGGGTCGGTCGGAGAGATCAGCGCCCCGAACAGCAGGCAGTAGATGAACGGAAGATGCAGTCCGATCAGGTCGAACCCATAGTAACCGAGGAGGCCCGTAATGAAGGTCGACAGGACGACGCCCACGGTGGCGAGGGTGCCGACGACCCACTTCAGGTCGAGGAGCTGGCTCAAATTGACGTGCAGGGCGCCCGCGAACAACAGGCAGCTCAGCATGCCGTGCAGGACCGCTTCGTTGAAGTCGATCCCGCCGATGAACTGCCGGACCTGCTCCTTGACCTCCGCGGAGAATTCGCCGATGACCACCAGGCACAGCGACATGACCAGGGCCATGGCCATCAGGCCGATGGTGAGCGGCAGCTTCAGGTACCGATGGTTCACGAATCCGAAGACGGCCGACAGGCAGAGAAGAATCGTAATCGTATTGAACAGGCTCATCCCGCTCCCGTGCCTCGCCCGACCGGATCCGCCCGGACCGGGCCCGCCTGGCCCCCGTCCGGGCGGATGGAGGCTGCCTGAATTACGGAGTGGAGCTCAGGGGAACCCGCCGTGGAGCGTCCCGGAAAATGACGACCTCCACGCGCCTGTTCTTCGCCCTGCCCTCTTCCGTGGCATTGTCGGCGATGGGCCTGAACTTACCATAGCCCACGGCCTGGATGCGTGCGGGATCGACGAAGAGGTTGTCGATCAGGTAGCGGACCACCGTCGCGGCCCGCATGGCCGAGAGCTCCCAGTTGGTCTCGACCGTATCCTTCAGGCTGGGGCCGATCAGACGGTCATCGGTATGCCCCTCGACCTTGATCTGGTAATCGGGATACTGCGCCAGCAGATCGGCGATCTTGCTGGCGGCGTCGAGGCCCTTCGGGGCCAGGTCGTCCTCCCCGAACCCGAACAGCACGACGCGCTTGAGTTCGAGGCGGGTCAGCTCTTCCAGCCGCCGGTTCTTGTCGTCCAGCTCCCGACGCACGTCAGTGACTTCAAGCCGGGACATGCGGGCCTGTTGCTCCGCCTCGGACCGCGCCTGGGTCAGTTGCCGTTCATAATCCGCCTTGAGCTCCGCCAGATTCCGCCGGCAGTCCTCCGTCGGTGAGGCCGGCATCTTGACGGATTGTTCGGGGCCGCTGCAGCCGGTCCCGATCATCGCGATCACGACGGCGCCGGCGTACAGTCCGCGTACGAATAACTCTCGCATGGGATGACTCATGGTGTGCCTCCATTACGTCATCCTTACGGGATGGCCGAGCCTTATGCAAGAAGCCGGGATCAGGGGCCGGCAGAGCGGTCACACACTCACTTGGCGATCGTGATCGACGGGGACGTCCGTTGGAGCTCCGACGGGGAGACGGTGAGCTGGAACAGCTGGTTCAGCAGGCGGAACGCTTCAAGATTCCATACACTCGCCGGATCGCTGCCCTGTTTGATGGAGTAGACTTTCCCCTCATATGGCACCGATATGGCCGCGTCGGAATCCTTGGAGGCCGACTCGGCGATCTCAAGCGCCTGGGGGGGATTGAAGGGCACGGGTCCGCTCCGAGGGTCCTGCTCCACGTGGTACTCCTGTTCCTCCGCAACCGCCTGGGCCAGGAATTGGAGGACCCCCAGAAAACTCCGCATCCGGATCGTCCCCCTGAACGGGTACTCCCCTCCGGGAAATCCTTCGCGAATATCGACCAGCGTTTCGTTATCGTGGAGCAGGATGGCCTGATCGAGCAGTTTTCGCCGGTCCTCATTGGGAAGCAGATCCGGATCGTAATTCGAGATCAGGATGTGGCCGCCGATCTTCC
>JBFGRH010000035.1:0-12576 GCA_041563795.1 Nitrospiraceae bacterium
AACGCGGTGGGCTCTTACCCCACCGTTTCACCCTTACCTGATCCAGGTTGCCCTGGCCATCGGCGGTCTGTTCTCTGTTGCGCTTGTGTCGGATTGCTCCGCCTGGGCGTTACCCAGCGCCCTGCCCTTGGAGTCCGGACTTTCCTCCAGCCTTGCGGCCAGCGATCACCCGGCCCTCTCTCTCGCGCAGAGTCAGTATAACCATGGCCCGACGGACAGGCAAGCGAATTGACCCTCTCCAGTGCGTTTGTTACAGTCTCGCCGCCCCACAGGAGCACGCGTGACGACGGCCACCAATAGAATCGGAATTGACGAATCCGGCAAAGGCGACTACTTCGGCCCGCTGGTCATTGCCGCCGCGCACGTCACGCCCGAGATCGAACCGGAACTCCGTCTCATGGAGGTTCGGGACAGCAAGAAAATCTCCGACGGACGCATTCTCGAGATCGCCCGCGACCTCCGCCAGGTCTGCAAGCACAGCATCGTCGCCATCGGGCCGCAAAAATACAACGATCTTTATCCCAAGTTCAGGAATCTCAACCGCCTCCTGGCCTGGGGCCACGCGCGGGCGTTGGAGAATCTCCTGGCGCAGGTGGACTGCCCGCTGGCCATCGCCGACCAGTTTGGGGACGAACGCTTCATCCTCGGGGCCCTGCAGGAGAAGGGCAAGAAAATCAAGCTGGAGCAGCGTACAAAGGCGGAAGCGGACCTGGCCGTGGCCGCCGCGTCGATCCTGGCCCGCGCGGAATTCCTGCTCCGACTAAAAAAGCTCTCCGAGGAGGTCGGCACCGCCCTGCCGAAGGGGGCCACCCACGTCGAACTGGCGGCACGGATGATCGTCAAGAAGCACGGCGAAGCGGTGCTGGGGAATGTGGCGAAGCTGCACTTTAAGACGACGAAAGCGGTGCTGGGGAAAGACGTGGAGGGCTAAACCGATTCGCCCGCTTCATCCTGCTGATGCTTCTGCACCAGGATGGGAACGGTCACGGCTTCGGTGACCGGCTCTCCTTCCCAGTAGAGCATCCGGCTGCAGAACGGACAGGTCAGGATGGAATTCGACCGTTTGACCTCGGCCACGAGCTGGGGGGATATCTGCAGTTTGCAGCCGAAGCAGATGCCGTTTCGGACCGGCGCCAGGGCCTGGTCCTTGCGGGAAGCCTTCAGCTTGGTATAGCGCGCCAGCAGGCCCTTTTCGACCCCGACCGCAATCTCCTTGTGTTTCTGCTCCAAGTCGGACAGTTCCGCGGTGAGCGCGACCTGCTGCGCATCGAGCTTGGTCTTCTCCCCCGTGAACAGCGTTTCGGCCTCGGTCTTCTTGGCCTGGGCTTCCGTGATGCCCTTCTGGTACTGGTCGACCTTCTCCATGTAGACGAGGATCCGCTCTTCGATCTCGCCCTTTTTCTTGTTGGCCATCTCGATCTCGAACAGATGGGCCTGGTATTCCTTGTTGGTCTTCAGCTCGCTCAGCCGCGCCCGCATTTTTTCCGTCTGGGATTCGTGCGCTTCGAGATCCTTCTCGAGGGAGCGCCGCTCCTTGGTCGCCGTCTCCAGCAACGCGGTCAGGTCTGCGAGTTGTTTGGCGGCTTCGTTCAGAGGGGCTTGGGCGGTTGCGAGGAGGACGGGCAGCTTTCGCTGGGAGTCTTTGATCTCCGCCATACGGAGATCGAGGGTCTGCAGATCAATAAGCGGACGCAGTTGTGGGTTCAACGGGACCTCTAGTTGGGTAGGCCATCATGATGTTCACATTAACACAACAGGGCATGAGATTCAATGAAGCCTGGTCTCTATGGTTGTCATGCGCCACCCTGGATGATACGTCGCGCAGCGACACCCTGCTTAGTGCACAAACGCCATGGCACGTTGATACAACTGGCGCGGCACTGCCCCTTTGCGCATCGCCGGAATGGTTCGGTCGCGCCAAATACCGAGCGCTGCGTGAAATCAACGTTAAGCCCTCAAGGGGTTTCTCCGCTGGCGTCAATCAAGAGAGGCTTCGCCTGGTGAGCCAGCGGTTCACGCAAGCGAGGTATGGTGGGCCCACCAGGATTCGAACCTGGGACCAAGAGATTATGAGTCTCCCGCTCTGACCACCTGAGCTATGGGCCCCAAGGTCGCGTCGCCCGCTAAGTCAACAGAAACCGGCTACAGGCTCTCGACGAAGCTGCGCAACTTTTTACTGCGGCTCGGATGCCGCAGCTTGCGCAACGCCTTGGCTTCGATCTGACGTATGCGCTCGCGGGTGACTTCGAAATCCTGGCCGACTTCCTCCAGCGTGTGGTCCGTGCTCTCGCCGATCCCGAACCGCTTGCGCAGCACCTTCTCCTCGCGCGGGGTCAGCGTCTCCAGCGCGCTGTTGATCTGGCGCTGCAGGTCGTAGCGGATGGCCGCGTCCAGCGGCGACACCGCCTTCTTATCCTCGATGAAGTCGCCCAGATGGCTGTCCTCCTCCTCGCCGATGGGTGTCTCCAGCGAGATCGGCTCGCGCGCGATCTTGAGGATCTTCCGCACCTTGTCCAGGGGCAGGTCCATCCGCTCGGCGATCTCCTCCGGGGTGGGTTCGCGGCCGAGCTTCTGCACCAGATGCCGCGAGGTCCGGATCAGCTTGTTGATCGTCTCGATCATGTGCACCGGGATGCGGATCGTGCGCGCCTGATCGGCGATGGCGCGGGTGATGGCCTGCCGGATCCACCACGTCGCGTAGGTGCTGAACTTGTAGCCGCGCTTGTATTCGAACTTGTCCACCGCCTTCATCAGTCCGATGTTGCCCTCCTGGATCAGGTCCAGGAACTGCAGGCCGCGGTTCGTGTATTTCTTGGCGATGCTGACCACCAGTCGCAGATTGGCCTCGACCAGCTCCGCCTTCCCGCGCTTCATCTTGTCGTCGGCAAAGTCGAGGTGCTTGACGGCCTCCTTGATGTCCTCGGAGGTCATCATCGCCTCTTCCGTCTCAACCCGGCGGATCTTCGCCTTCGCCTCGGTCGCGATTTTCTTGATGGCCTGGAGCGACTCCTCCGACAGCCCGCACTTGCGCTTGACCGCCAGCAGGCCCCGCCGGTCCCGCGCGAGCTTGCGCAGCAGCGCCGCGCCGGCCTCGCCCGAGGCGCCCAATCGCCGGTAGCAGTTCGAAATCTCGCGCTCGGCGGAGCGGATCTCCTGCCCGACGTGGCGCACGCGTTGCACCAGCCGGTCCTTGAAGAGGGGATGGAAGTAGACCGCCTCGATCTTCTCCACCACCGGCACGCGGGCTTCCTTGATCTGGGCCTTGATCCGCTTTTGCTTGGCCGGATTCCCCCGCGCCTTCCACAGCTTCTTGTAGAGCGCCACGACGGGCTTGGTCGGCTTGCGCACCTTGGCGAGCGCCTCGAGCGTCTTCTTGCGCAGCTCCGTGTCGTCCTGCTCCTGCTCCTCGCGCTCCTCGTCGTCCAGGTCCTCGTCGTAGGGCGTCTGGGCGACTTCGCGCACGCTGATCTTCTCTTTCTTGATCTGGTCCGCGATCGAGAGCACATACTCCATGGTCATCGGCAGCCCGAAGACCGCCATGGACATGTCCTTCTTGCCCTCTTCGATGCGCTTGGCGATCTCGATCTCCCCCTCGCGGCTCAGCAGGGCGACGCTGCCCATCTCCTTGAGATAGAGCCGGACCGGATCGTCGGTGCGGCTGAGCACGCCGGGCGTCAGGTCGATCCGCTTCCCGTTGTCCTCCGACTCCTCCTTCTCCTCCTTGTCGTCCGGGTCGTCGTCGGCCGACGCCTTCCGCGCCGCCGCCTTCTTGCCGCGGCCCGACTCCCCGTCCGGCGCGTCCACGATCTCGATGTCCATCTCGCCGAAAATCGTCATCAGGTGGCTCATTCGCTCAGAGGAGACCAGCTCGGCGGGCAGCGAGCTGTTCAACTCGTCGTACGTGATGAAGCCTTTCTCCTTCCCGATGGAGATCAGCTTCTTGACTTCGACCAGCATTTCATCTTTGGCCATGGGTACTCCTACACACTCGGGGTCATGGGCTGCGCCGCAGCCAGCGCGCCGGACTTCTGCACTCGCAAGGCGTTGACTTCGTCATTCAACCGCTGGGCGTCCTCGGTCCGCCCTTCCTGCTCGGCCAGGCGGAGCTCTGCGATCAGGCGCCCCAGCGTGCCCTGCAGCTTCTTGCCCTCCAGGCGCTCGAGGCAATCCGCCACGTGCTGCCGCACGTGATCGTAGGGCTGCTCGAGCATGGACAGCTCCGTCGCCACCGTGGCGCAGGCCACGTCGGCCAGGGCTTCGTCGAGCGTGGCCCGCACCGAAACCCGGCCGCCCTCGTCCAGCGACCGCAGGGCGATCTCCACGATGCGCCGGCAGGCCGGCATCGAAAAGGTGTCGGCGTCCAGCCGCCGCACTTCCTCGGGCAGCAGCTGTCCCTGCAACAGGAGATGGACCAGGTCGCGTTCCTCCGGCGTCCCCTTGAACCGCGCGCCGCCGGCCGGCACGCCGGCCGGTGCGTCCCTCCTGGGGGACGCCCGCAGCTCGCGCGGCCGCAGCTCTGGATAGCGCTCGATCAGCCGCTGCTGGTTCACGCCCAGCCGCTCCGCCACGCGCTTGGTACATTCCTCCTTCTCGAGCCGGTTGCTCGTCTTCTGGAGGATGCGCAGCACTTCGTCCACGCTCCGGATGCGGTCTTCGATCGAGGTCGAGCCGGCTTTATTCAGGCTGTGCGCCACCGCAAAATCCAGCAGGCTCGGCGCCAGTTCATGAAGGCGTGCAAAGACCTCCGCCCCCTGGTTCCGGATGAACGTGTCGGGGTCATCCCCGTCCGGCAGCGAGACGACTCGCACGCCGAGGCCGCTGTCCATGAACAGGTCCAGCGTCCGCAGGGCCGCCCGCACGCCTGCCTCGTCCGGGTCGAACAGCAGCACGACCCGCTTCACGTAGCGCCGGATCGTCCGGATGTGATCCGGCGTCAGCGCCGTGCCCAGCGTCGCCACCACGTTCGTGATGCCCGCCTGGTGCAGCGCGATCGCGTCGAAATAGCCTTCCACGATAATCAGGGTGTCCGTCTTGCCGGCCGCCTCGCGCGCCTTCTCCAATAAATACAGCGCCCGGCTCTTGTTAAAGAGCGGCGTTTCGGGCGAGTTGAGATATTTGGGCATCCCCTCGCCCAGGATGCGGCCGCCGAAGCCGATCACCTTCTTGCGCAGGTCGCGAATGGGAAACATCACGCGCGAGCGGAATCGGTCGTAGTAGCCGGAGACATCCCGGGACGCCTTGCCCGCATTCTCCTTCTGGACGATGAGGCCGGCCGACAGGAGATCCTGGATCGTGAAGCCGGCCTTTAATAGGTGCTTCAGCAGGCCATCCCAGCCTTCCGGCGCGTAGCCGAAGCCAAAGGCCTCCAGCGTGTCCTCGAACATGCCGCGCTCTTTCAGGTAGAGACGCGCGTCCCGGCCGGCCTCCGCGCCGGTCAGGTTCTGCGCGAACCAGGCCTGTGCCGCCTCGTTCAACCGTTCCAGCTTCTCGCGGTTGCCGGAATCCTGCGACGCTCTGGCGCCCGGCGCGGCGTCCGGCACCGCGATGCCGGCCTTGCGGGCCAGCTCGCGCACGGTTTCGGGGAAATTGGTGCCTTCCATCTTCATCACGAAGGTGAAGGCATTGCCGCCCGTGCCGCAGCCGAAGCAGTGGAAGATCTGGCGCGAGGGACTGACCATGAACGACGGGGTTTTTTCGGAGTGGAAGGGGCAGAGGCCCTTGAAGTTCTGACCCGCCTTCGACAGGGTCACGTAGCCCGAAACGACGTCGAGGATATCGGTGCGATCTTTGACTTGTTCGATAATCTCTTGGGGGATGAGACCGAGGCTCACGCGGTACGCTCCTGTGCCCTGCCGGACATCATCACACGCGCCTGATTGGCGGCTGTTTGAGACGTCCATCCCGCTTCCGTGAACCGACTTCCAACGACACGGAAAGGCTTGAAATTTTTGGTTTATTGACCGTGCACTTTAACAGACGGAAAAAGACGAAGTCAATGCGGGGAAGGCCCTAGAATGGGCGGCCGGCGAAGGGCGAACTGCTCCTTCCCCACCCTGTTTCTGTATAGAGACACGGTCAGCGGGTCCAAGAGCCGGATTATTCCGGCAGATCAGCCCGAAGCAATTCTTGAAACCGCTTTCCTGCCCGTGCTTCGATGCTATAGTGGGCCGCATGGCTCCCATTTCCCTCGACGACAGCGGGATGTTCAAGCACCGCGACGCCCTCGACGAGCTGAACAAGAACCTATCGCTCGAACAAAAGGTGGGGTTGCTGCTGAGCCAGTTGCGTACGCGGTTTCCCAGCATTGAACGAATCGCGGTGGCGCTCTACGAGCAGAAGACGGATTGGCTCAAGACCTACCTCGCCAGCGGGGAGGGAGACAACCCCCTGCAGCATTACTCCACCAAGTTGAGCGAGGCCCCCTCGCTCCAGGCCATTTTGAAGAAAGGCCGGCCCCGCGTCGTCAACGACCTCGCCGTCTTCGACCAGGGACAGCACCAGCACACCCGGGCGATCCGTGCGCAGGGGTACGGTTCCAGCTATACGATGCCGATGTACGTCAGCGGCGTCTTCTTCGGGTTTCTCTTCTTCAATTCCCGCGGCACGGACGTCTTCACGGAAGAGGTCCTGCACCACCTGGACCTGGTGGGGCACCTGATCTCGCTCGTGGTGATCAACGAGGTGGCCAGCATCCACACGCTCCAGGCGTCCCTCAAGACCGCGGTCAGCATGGTGTACCACCGCGACGTGGACACCGGCTCGCATCTCGACCGCATGTCGAACTTTGCCTGGCTGGTCGCCCGCGAGCTCGCCCCCAGGTACCGGTTCACCGACGAGCAGATCGAACACATCTTCTTCTTTGCGCCCCTGCACGACATGGGGAAGATCGGCATCCCGGACCACATCCTGAAAAAACAGGGCAAGCTCACCGAGGCCGAATTCGAAGAGATGAAGCAACACACCACCAAGGGGCGCGAGATCATCGACGTCATGCTGCGCAACTACGGGCTGGAGGGGTTGCATCACGTGGGGATGTTGCGGAACATCGCCCTCTACCATCACGAGGCCATCAACGGCCGCGGCTATCCCCAGGGGCTCAAGGGGGACGAGATTCCGATCGAGGCGCGCATCGTCTCCGTGGCCGACATCTTCGATGCGCTCACCAGCAAACGCCCCTACAAAACGGCCTGGTCGAACGACGAGGCCTTCGCCACGCTCCGGAAGATGGCCGGTACACAGGTGGACCAGGACTGCGTGGAGGCGCTGATCAAGTGCCGGAGCGAGGTCGAGCAGATTCAGGCGAAGTTCAAGGAAGACCCGTACGGCTGAGAAAACGAGCTTTGGCGGCCCGGTCTCCTTTAACGCTTCGCCACGTCGATTGGGTCACTCCTCTGGAGATCGCCTTCGGCACATTGCCCGTGCTTCACCCGGTGGGGTGCTCAGCTGCTTGACGTGCCCGGCTCCTCCGGCGGGATGTTATAGAGGAGTTCGAGGTCGAACTCGTCGATAAGCTCGTTGGCGGCCTCCCGGCCCTGGCCGGACCGCACTTCGCTGATGACCAGGTCGATCGGCATCGCGGCATGCTGGCCGTACTGCTCGATCGCCGATTGGATGCGCTTCCGGGCTTCTTCCATCGTCATGGGCGCCGCTCCCTTCCGTTATTCCAACAGATTCGAGAAGGCCGTGGCAAGGCCGAGAAAGCTGAAGAACCCCGTGACGTCGGTCACGGTCGTCAGCACGATCGACGAGGACTGCGCGGGGTCCTGCTTCATCGCCTGCAGGGTCACCGGGATCACCGCGCCCGCGAGGCCGGCGATGCACATGGAGGCGATCATCGAGGTCATGATCACGAGCGCGAGGCCCTGCGAGCCGCTCCACCAGTAGACGGCCGCTCCGGTCGTCAACGCGACGGCCACCGCGTTGATGAACGCGACGTTGAACTCCTTCACGCCGACGCGGAACCATTGCGCCGGACGGATGTCCCGCAGCGCCAACCCGCGCATGACCACCGCAAGAGACTGCGCGCCCGTGTTCCCCGACTGGCCGGCCACGACCGGCAGGAGCACGGCCAGGGCCGTGTACCGCGCGATGGTGTCCTCGAACAGCCCGACGACGAACGCGGCGAGAAACGCCGTGACCAGGTTGACCTCCAGCCAGGGCAGCCGTTTCCGGACGGAAAACCACACGGGGGAGAGGGCCCGCTCGTCCCGGCTGGCGCCCACCATCGTCTGCAGGTCGGCCGTGGCATCCTCCTGGCCGGCCTGGAAGATGTCCCGGTTCCGGATCACGCCCAGCAGGCGGTTGTCGAGGTCCACGACCGGGATGGTCAGGAGTTTCCGCTCGGCGAAGAGTTGGACGATCTCCTCCCGGTTTTCCATCGGGTGGATGGACGAGACGTCCCGTCGCATCACGGATTCCAGGCGCTCATCCAGGTCGGTCAGCAGGAGGTCCCGCAACGAGATGAGGCCGACGAGACGCTGGTCCCGGTCGATGACATAGAGTTCGTACAGGTCCCGAGGCGCCCGGGTCCGGACCTGGCCGATCGCCGCCTCGACGCTGAGGTCCTCGGGCAGGACGAACGCGCGCGGGTCCATCAAGCTTCCGACACACTCCGCAGGATAGACCATGAAGGCCGTGATCTCCTCGGCGGTACGGCCCGGCACCTGCCGCAGGAGTTCGGCGCGGCGGTCTTCCTCGAGCCGTTGCAGCAGGCCCGCGGCGAGATTGGGCGTCAGTTCCGGCAACGTGCGGCGCGACATCTCCTCGGGCATGGCGCCCAGGATTTCCGCGGCCACGGCCGGAGACAGGTGGGAGAGGAGGTTCGCCGCATTGCGCCCGGAGGTCTCGCGGAGCAGCGCCACGCTCTCGTCGGCCGTGAAGGTTTCCAGCGTGCGGGCCGCCTCCGCCGGATAGTCGGTGAAAAACGCTTCGTGCAGCACGTGCGACATCATGGAGTGCGCTCCTTCCCTTCTTCGGACTCTTGCGCCGGAGGTTCGTCCGCCTTTGCCAGCCCGGCTCCCGCGGCCAGGGCCTCGGCCATGCTCGTCATCACCCGGATTCCGCTGACCGAATAGAACTCCCAGAGCGTGAGCAGGGCGCCGGACAGCGAGGCCGGCGGCTGGAGGGCGCCCGCCTGGTCCTCGATCCGGCGCAGGGTCCGGTAGCGCAGGGCGCCCACAAACATCCCCGTCCGGTCCACGACCGGGAGCGTGTGGAAGACGCGCCATTGCGGATGCTGCAGGAGTTCCGCCACCATGGCCTCCCCCGGCAGCGTGACGACCGACGGCTTCATGATGGACGCCACGAGATGGTCGGCATCCGCCGCCAGCAGTTCCTTGACCGTCACCAGCCCGGCCAGTTTCTGGTCCCGGTCGATGACGTACAGATAGTAGGTCGCATGACGGGCAGTCCGCCGCACCCGGTCCAGGGCCTCGGCGACGGAAATATCGGGCGGGAGCGTGAGCACGCGGGGGTCGGCCAGGCTGGCCGCGGTGTCTTCCGGATGCGTGAGGGCGAGCCGGAGGTTCCCGGCGAGCGTGGCATCCAGCCCGTCGAGGTACTTGCCCTGCACGGCCGGCTCGTAGTGCCGCAGGATGCCGATCGCGGACGACGTGGACAGGGCCGCGAACGCGGCCGTGGCCGTCTCCAGCGGCAGCCCCTCGAGCAGGACCGCCCCGGGCGCCGGCAGCAGGTGCTCGAGGACCGGCGCGATGTCTTCCGGCGGGAGCGGGGCCAGCAGGGCCGCCGACTCGGCCACCTCCAGCGACTCCAATCGTCTGGCGGCTTCCAGCGGATGCGCCTGCACGTAGGCCTGGGTGAGGCGGTGTGCAGGGTCCATCTAGGCCTCTGGCGGCCGAATCGTGGTGGTGGTCTCCGTGAACCGGGAGGCGGGCACGACAACGCGGCCCTCGTCCGTCGCGAGGATGACGGCGATGGGGGTCACGGCCACGACTTCGCCGTGGTGTGTGCCGATGCTGATGCGCTGCCCGACCCGCAGCACGGGCTGTAAATAATGCGCGGCAATCAGGTTGGCCACCGCCGTCCTGGCGCCCAATCCGAACGAGAGCGCGGCGCCGGCGATCAGCCCCCCCAGCAGCAGGAGGATCGTCGTATTGAGCAGGCTCGTGTCCACGCCCAGCTGGTTGATGGCGGTGACGACGATGAGGAGCAGCGCGGCGACGTAGAAGGCCTGGGCCACGATGGGGCCCTGGGCGATGCCCGCCGAGCTGCAGGCCATGCTGATCAATTCGCGGCTGATGTTCGCCGCGAGCATGCCCAGCAGGACGATCAAGGCCGCGATGCCCACCTTGGGCATGTAGTAGGTCAGGTCTGTGAGGGCCTTGCTGAGGCTGGCGAGGCTCAGCGTCTCGGCCGCGGAAATCAGGAACAGCAGAAAGACGACCCAGAATCCGACGATGCCCAGGATCTGCGACAGGGATTTCTTGGTGCCGGCGCGCTCGAGGATGCCCTGCAGCGCCGTTCGGCTGAAGAGCCGGTCCACGCCGATCAGGTTGAGGACGCGGGCTGTCCCCGATGCCACCAGCCGTCCCAAAAGATAGCCGAGCAGCAGGAGCAGGAGCGCGGCGGCCAATTTCGGCACCAGGGCCATGACGACCGCCGCGCTGGAGGCGAGCGAATCCTGGAGCGTCCCGACTAATTCGGTGATGTTCATTGGCGCAGCATCGCATATATGCCCCCCCTCCGCAACTCTCCCGCCCCGGCGCGGGCTTCCCGTCGGGCAGGCGGACCGCCGCTGAAATCCTCCTTGAACCGCGCAACAAAGATTTGTATGGTGTCGTCTGAAGCCGCCATGCAAACCGTGAGTCTCTTCACCATGCAACCGTCCAACCGCCGTCACCTGTCGAGCCTTCCTGCCGGAAGCAAGCGGGCCACATTCGCGGCGATCCTGCTGCTGGCCCTTGCGACGAGCGGAGCCATGGCCGTCGACGCGGAGGCCCGCCGGGAGCTTCTGACGGAGGAGACCAAGGCCCGGCTGAAGGCCGCCGAGCGCATCTATCTCGAAACCGTCGCGCTCACCACCGAGGGAACCACGGATGCGAGCGGCATCGCCAAGGTCGTGACCGCGCGCCTCACAGCCGCCGGCTATACCGTGGTGAGCGATCCCGCCCAGCCGCACGACATCACGGTCAAGGTGAAATGCGAGGAGCAAAAAGTCTGGGAGGGCCCGGCCAGGTCCGGCGGCGAGGCGGACCTCCGGGGCGCGGCGGCCCGCCTCTGGCGCGGCCCCGCCTGCCAGGTCACCTACCGCATGGACCGCCTCGTGCCGGACTGGCGGCATGAAGTGCGGGGCGAGGCGGGAACCGCGGAGGCGTCGTCCGCCTACGCCTCGACGCAAGGAGACTCCAAGGCCCTGGCTCTCTTGGCCGAGCGTCTCGCCACCGATCCGTTTCCCCTGTACCTGGCCGGCGCGTGGGGCCAGACCGCGCGCCTGCTGCACGCCCTGGACGATCCGGCGACCACGCAGGCCCAGCAACTCGTCGTTATCGACCTGCTGGGCGACATGTTCGCCGTGGAAGCCATCCCCGCCCTGAGCCGGAGGCTGAAGGACCGGGACCCCGCCCTCGTGTTGCATGCCGCCACGGCGCTGGGCGCCATCGGCACCCGGGACTGCATCCCCCTCCTGATGGAATTGCTTCCGCATCAGGCGCCCGAATTGCGGCTCGCGGCGGTCAAGGGGCTTGGCCGGCTGGCGCCACTGCATCCGGGCAGCGACATCGTGCCGGCTCTGCTGAAACGCCTGCCCCTCGAGCCGGTCCCGATGCAGACGGAGATCGTCCGCGCCCTGGGCAGGACCCCGGACCGCCGCGTGCTGGAGCCTTTGCGCACGCTCAATCGAGCGGTGCAGAAGCGCGCCCGGTCGGACAGCAGTCCGGAGCTGAAGGAATTGAAACACGCCCTCGGACAGGCGATCGACCCCTACTCAGGCACGCACACCGACGAATAATCGGCCGCAGCCTGCCACCAGGCTGGACGCGGCGGACTTGGTAGAAACCTCTATTTTCCCTCTCGCTCTTTGGTGTTATAGTTCCCGCCGCTTCGCTTGGTTCTCCCACCGGGAGTTGACCAGGTGCTTAACCCCGAGCTTCCAGGACGCAGGCTATATCCGCGGCAAAAGGTGTACACCTTTTGCCGGGTGGTCTGGTCAAGCCCGCAGGCCTCCTACCAGGTGCCGGCCATGACCCTGGATATTTCCCGGAGGGGACTCGCCGTTCTCCTTCGCAATCCCGCCCAACCACTCTGGATGGAGGCCACCATTTATCTCCTGAAGGATGTGGAGCTCCGGGCCGCACCGGTGCACAAGCAGCCCTGGGCCAAGCGGGTGACGGGCACGCATGTCGGCTTCGCGGTGAGGGAGATCGTGAGCGGAGAGCGGCAGTGGGAAGCGATGTGCAACGGAGCGCAGTGAACGAGCTGGCGGGTCGGCCTTCTCCCGTTCTTCCGAAGGGCGCGCGGATAGGAGCGAGCTTTGGCGGCCCGGTCTCCCTTCTGTGCTCGCGCAACGCGCGGCCTCAGAAGGCCCTCGTTGGACGCGCGCAGTTGAAGCGAGACCGGCCC
>JBFGRH010000036.1:0-12476 GCA_041563795.1 Nitrospiraceae bacterium
ACGCCATGCGGACCGTCCGGGCAGGCGATCATGTCCGCGTGGAACTTGACGAGCATGGCATCGCGCTCAACATCAACAAAACCGTCCTGGTTCCGCGCCCGATTTTCTACTCACGGGGATGACGCGGCGACGCGACGGAAGGGGGAACAGATGAAGTGGATTCTGATCGGATTCTTCTCGGCGGCCCTGATGGTCTCGGTGATGCTTTCGGCCGGCATTGATTTTATCGGCGTCGAGCGGCTTCCTTCCACCGCGGACGCCGTTCCGCTGGCCTCGCGGTAACCTCGACCGACCGGGCATGCAACCAAGGAGAACCGCGACCATGCTCTGCACGGAATGTGGCGGCACCGTCGTCACGAGGATCTTCGCCGAGATTCGGCCCGAACATGGCCGGATGTGGTTCTGGGCGCTTCGATGCGGCCAGTGCGGCCGTCTCGCGGATGCCGGGCTCAGGCCGGATACGACGTCCTGCCCATCCAAATGGATCCACCCCATGTGGAGACCGCCCCTGACGAACTGAGGTGCCTATGCCGCTGCTGACGCTGGCAGTCCTCGGCCTCATGCTTCTTGGAGCCGTCTTGGGCAGTCCCGCGCCCGTGCCGTCGCAGCAGCCGGTGGCGGTGGCGGCGCCGCAAACCCTGCCGGCGCCGCCGACACCGGAGCGCTCGGCTCCCATGATGCACGGGGTGGTGCAGGCCATCGACCCGTCTGCCCTGCATGTGACGATCCGGACCGATGTGGGGCGCCTGGTGCCCGTGTTGATCGAGAGTTGCGACCTTCTCGAAGGGTTGAAGATTGGAGACCGGGTCCGCCTGGCCATGGATACGCAGGGAACGGTATACGCGCTGGAGACCACCGGGACGCCCCTCTCCTCCGCCTCAGATCAAGCCGCGTCCCCGCATCGGCCGCCGGGCCCGTGCCAGGAGACCACCGCCACGTGACCATGTCAATGGAGCATCTTATCGCCGCCAGCCTCGTAGCCTGGCTGGCCATCAGCTTGACCCTCATCGTCCTGGGAATCTGGTAGGCCGACACCCGCCGCACGAATGCGGAGCCATCGCCCCATCTGCGGCCGGGCGCCGACCTGTTCGCCGATCTGGAGGAAGTCAGCTTGATGGAATTGCGGTCGTGGTGCGGCTGGGACGGGTACCGACCCGCGTGTTCAGGCGTCGGCGTTCTTGCTTGTGGCCTCACCTGGTGCATCGTCGGCTGCCTCGGCCGGCTCATCCCCTTCGCCCGACTCCTCCTCGGGGGAAGGCTCCGCCTCCGGCTCCTCGAACCAGGCCACGAGCATCTCCTCCCACCAGTCTTGATCCACGTCGGAGCCGGGATCGACACCCAGGAATGCCACCTGCTCCTTGGTCACCGAGGCGCCGACGACGGCGGGATTGAACTTGGCCCGTTCGATGGCTTCCTTCGTCGCGAAGCCGCCGACGATCCAGGAGTCCGGATCGGCACGGCGGGACTTGTAGGCTTTCAACGCCTCCTTCAAATAGGCAAAAATCGCGCGTTGCGCGTCGTCCGCCACGCCCGTTCCGGGCAGACTCAGCGTTTTCTCGATCTTCTTGCGCCAATGCCGGTCGTCGTACCGCGACGTCAGCAACTGCAGCATCCGTTGTCCCTGTTCGGCATCAAGCGCCATCTGGTTTCTCCATCGGCAGGTCTTCGTCAAGGCCCACCGTATCCGTCAATCCGTTCCGCTCCAGCATGCCGCGGCAGGACTCGTGCTGCTCCGCCGGCACGTACATGAATAACCCCTTGTGCTCGCCCATCCGCATCACCGACGTGGAGGCGAAGGATTCAAGGCTGAGCACGTAATCGACGCCCTGCTCCGTCAGCGTGCGCTCCGCCTTCTCCGCATCCGCCACGGTCCCTGCGATGTAGACGAGATGGAGCGGGCCGTCCAGCTCACCTGCCCTCCGTCGCATCGTCGGCGCGTCCTCGTCAGCCGTCAAACCGGCTCACCGGCCATACTTGCCCGTGAAAGACGCCTTCTCCAACACATTCTGGTTCAGGTAAAAACCCACCATCGCGCCCGATGCGTCGCTCTTCAACGGGAGCTGATCGAGTTTCAGCGCGTACACGGTGAAGACATACCGATGGGGTTTGTCGCCTGCCGGCGGGCAGGGTCCGCCGTAACCCGGCTCCCCGTAATCCGTCCTGCTCTGCACGCTGCCCTCAGGCGCCCCCCCGCCCTCCGGCTTGCCCGCGCCGGCCGGCAGCGAGGTGACACTCGGGGGTATATTAAAGACGATCCAGTGCCACCAGCCGCTTCCGGTCGGCGCATCGGGATCATAGACCGTCACCGCGAAACTTTTCGTGCCCTTGGGCACCCGATTCCAGCGCAACTCCGGCGACACATTGCCGCCCTCGCATCCAAACCCCTTGAAGACATGTTCGTTGCCGATGGTGCCCTTGTCTTTGATCGAGGGACTGGTCAGTCGGAGATCCCCCGCGTAGCCCACGCCGGGCAGCATCAGCAGTGCCAACAGAATCAGGCTCCACGCATTCCACATGGCAGTCCCCTCCTTGTTCAGCCGCGCTTCTGATAGGTCCCCATCAACTGCGCCTGGCCGATGATGTGTCCCTTCATCGCTTCTTCGAGCTTCGCTTTGGTCGGCCGATTCAAATCCGGCAGCATGGTGTCCAGCGCGTAGAGTTTATGAAAGTACCGGTGGCGGCCGATTGGCGGGCAGGGCCCTCCGTAGCCCGTTCGCTTCCAGTCATTCACGCCTTCCCTCGTTCCGGCGGGCAGCGTCTTCGCGCCTTCCGGCAACCCGCCAGTTGCAGCCGGCAGGTTATAGAGCACCCAGTGGACCCAGGTCATCTGCGGCGCGGCCGGGTCCGGAGCGTCCGGGTCATCGACCACCAACACCAGGCTCTTGGCGCCAGCCGGAATATCCGACCAGGCCAGCGGCGGCGACACGTCCTTGCCCTCGCAGGTGTACAGGGTCGGAATCTCAGCCTGGTCGGCGAATGCCGTCGAAGTGATGCGCATGGGGCCCTCCTCGCGCGCCGGGGCGTCCACGGCTGTCAGGGTGGCCAACACCAGCGCCGCCGCCATCGCCCTGTGCCGGCCTGGTTGCCCCATGGTGCCGCCGCTTCAATTGCCCGCGATCGTCATCTCGCCGATCTTGATCGTCGGGCTGGCGATCCGGCCACGAAACTCCAAGTCGCTCCCGATCATCTCGATGTCGAGCAGCATGCGCTTGAGATTGCCCGCGATCGTGATCTCCTCGACCGGATAGGCCAGTTCGCCGTTTTCGATCCAGAACCCGGCCGCCCCGCGCGAATAGTCGCCCGTCACCATGTTGATGCCGAACCCGATCAATTCCGTGACGTACAAGCCGCGCTTCACGGACTTGATGATGTCTTCCGGCGGGAGGGCCCCCGGCACCAGGTAGAAGTTCGTCGGCCCGGCGGACGGGCTCTCGCCCACGCTGCGGGAGGCGTTGCCCGTGGAAGCCATCCCCAATTTCCTTCCCGAATAGGTGTCCAGCAGGTAGCTCTTGAGCACGCCGCGATCGATCACCGGCGTCTTGCGCGTCGGCAGGCCTTCGCCGTCGAAGGGGCGCGAGCCGAACCCGCGGGGCATGCGGCCGTCATCGACCACCGTGACCGTCTCCGGCGCGATTTTCTTGTCCAGCTGCCCGATCAGGAACGAGGCCCCCTTGTACAGGGCGTAGCCCGAGAGCGCGCCACAGAGGGTGCCCAACAGGCTGCCGGCCAGTTCCTGATCGAAGATCACGGGCGCCTTGCAGGTCGACACCTTGCGCGCGCCGAGCCGGCGCAGCGTCCTGCGGGCGGCTTCGCGCCCGACCGACTCCGGACTGTCCAGCCGCGCATAGGCCCGTTGGATCGCGTACCAGGAATCCCGCTGCATCCCTCCCGTGGCCGGATCGGTCGCGACGGGCGAGACCGACATGGAGAATGTTGAACTGCGGTAGTCCCCGACAAATCCGTGACTGTTGGCCAGCACGACATGGCCTTCGGATGAGTTAAAATCTGCCCCCTCCGAGTTGCTCAGGCGCGGATCGGCGCCCAGCGCCGCCGCCTCGGCCCGCTTGGCCAACACAATGTGTTCGTCCGTGCTCAGTTCCGTCCCGTCGTACAGGTCCAGGTCCGGATAGTCCCCCGACGGACGCCCGTTCTCCGGCAGCCCCGAGACGGGGTCCTCGACAACCGCCTGCGCCAGCGTGCAGGTGTCGGCCACCAGTTGATCGAGTGATGCCTTGGAAAAATCGGAGGTGGAGGTGCTGGCGGACCGCTTTCCGAAAAACACGCGGAGCCCGAGGCGCTTCTCCCTCGCCTTGGTCAGCCGGTCCACGACGGAGAGCCGGACCTGCACGGAGAGGTTACGGCCATCCGCCACCAGCACGTCGGCTTCGGTGGCACCGCGCTTGCGGGCCTTGCCCAGCAGATCCACGGCGAGCTGCGAATAATCCTGGATAGCCGGCAACGAGGTGCTCATCCCTTCGTCCCTCCGACCGTGATTTCGTCGATCCGGATCGTCGGCAGCCCGACGCCCACCGGCACGGATTGGCCGTCCTTCCCGCAGGTCCCGATGCCTTCATCCAGTTTCAAATCGTGTCCGACCATGGACACCTTGGTCAGCACCTCGGGGCCGCTGCCGATCAGCGTCGCGCCCTTGACCGGTTTCGTCACCTTGCCATCCTCGATCAAATAGGCCTCGCTGGCCGAGAACACGAATTTGCCGTTGGTGATATCCACCTGCCCGCCGCCGAACGATACCGCGTAGAGACCCCGCTTGACCGAGCGGATGATGTCCTGGGGAACCGATTCGCCGGCCAGCATGAAGGTATTGGTCATGCGCGGCAGCGGGATGCTCTGGAAGCTTTCCCGGCGGCCGTTGCCCGTCAGGGGAATGCCCATCAGCCTCGCATTGAGCGTATCCGTGATGTAGCCCCGCAGGATGCCCTTCTCGATCAGGACGGTCCGGCTCGTCGGCGTCCCCTCGTCGTCCATGTTGAGCGAACCGCGCCGGAACGGCAGCGTACCGTCATCCACGATCGTGCAGGCGTCCGACGCGACGCGTTTGCCGAGCAGTGTGGAAAAAGCCGATGTCTTCCGCCGGTTGAAGTCCGCCTCCAGGCCGTGCCCGATGGCCTCGTGCAACAAAATACCGGGCCAACCGCCTCCCAGGACCACCGGCATCACGCCGGCCGGCGCATCCACGGCGCCGAGGTTGAGGATCGCCTGCCTGGCTGCTTCACGCGCGTAGTGTTTGTAGCGGTCCTGCTCGTGATAATAGGCGAAGGCCATCCGGCCGCCGCCCCCGAACGTCCCCATCTGGCGGTTCCCGTCCTCCTCGGCGATGCAGGTGACTTGCAGGCGGGACAGGGGCTGGACATCCCCGACCATCCGGCCGTCCGTCGTCGCGACCATCACGATTTTATATTCCGTATTGAACGAGGCCATCACGTTCTTGATGCGCGGATCGTAACGGCGGGCTTCGGCGTCGATCAGATTGAGCAGGTCCACGCGCTCCGCGGTCGCCACGTCCGAGATCGGCGTCTCGGCCGGATAGAGGTCGCGGGTCGGCTTCGCGCGATGGGTCACCGGGACCGGCTGCCCCCCCTGCGGCGACTGGGCGATGTAGCGGGCCGTGCCGGCGGCAATTTCCAGGTCCCGCTTGGTCAGTTCGTCCGAATAGGCAAACCCGGTTTTCTCCCCCGCCGTCGCCCGGACACCGGCGCCCTGCGAGACGCTCTTGACCGCGCGTTTGACGAGGCCCTCTTCCATGGAGACCGATTCGGACAGGCAGGACTCAAAGTAGAGGTCGGCATAGTCCACATCCCGGACCTTGACGACGCCCAATGTGTGCTGGACTTCCTGTTCGGTGAGACCAAACTGCGACAGTTCGATGTTCGGAGCGTTCGGATGGGTCGGCATCGTTCTCCTTTAACGTTGACCGCGTGGGAGTATAACTGATTCCTTTTCGGCTGCGCAATGACCGGACTTTGCAGAACCCTATGCTTTTCCTGGCAAATACGTTGACTTTTTATGCACTGCAAACTAGACTACGTGCACCTCACATGCAGTCTTCCTAAAGAGCGCTTTTCAACGGAGAGGACGGTCGGCGGTGGCGGACACAGACTCAACGGCGAACCTCGACCACTTGGCAGAGGCGGAACTCCTGGCCCTGCTGGATCGCAACACGCTTCCCAAGCACATTGCGATCATCATGGACGGAAACGGCCGCTGGGCCGAGCTGCGCGGCCTGCCCCGCATCGCCGGCCACACGGAAGGCGTGAAGTCGGTCCGTGACATGATCAACCTGTGCTGCGATCTCCACATCCAGGCGCTGACGATCTACGCCTTTTCCCAGGAAAACTGGAAACGGCCCGCCGTCGAAACCAACGCCCTGATGATGCTGCTCGAGCAGTACCTGCAACGCGAGATGGATGCCCTGATCGACCACGGCGTCCGGTTCCGCGCGATCGGACAAATCGATAACCTGCCCTCCTCCGCCTACACGTGGGTCCGGAAAGTCGAGAAGAGCACGGCCCACCTGGGCAAGCTGAACCTGACGGTGGCGCTGAGTTACGGCGGCCGCTCCGAGATCGTGAAAGCGGTCCGGCAACTGGCGCAGGACTGCCTGGACGGCAAGATCCAGCCGGAGGCGATCGACGAGCCGCTGCTCTCCGGCTACCTCTCGACCCATGACCTGCCGGACCCGGACCTCCTGATCAGGACCAGCGGCGAAGCCCGCATCAGTAATTTTCTGCTCTGGCAGCTCGCCTACACTGAAATGTACTTTACGCCCATCCTCTGGCCGGATTTCCACCGCCGCGAGGCGATTCTCGCCCTGCTCGAATACCAGAAGCGTGAGCGGCGCTTCGGGGGACGCACTTCCGACCGCCACTCCCAGAGCCGCACGTGAGCGCCGGACAGACCGCCATCCCGCCTACCGCCCGCTTGTTCCTGGATGCTCGATGACCGCGAAGCGGTGGGACAGCCGGCGGGTCTATGCCGCCCTCGTCTTCCTTCCGCTGTTCTACGCGCTGGTCCGCTACGCCCCCCCGGTCGCGTTGTTCGGGCTGGTCGCGGCGGCCGCCCTGCTGTCGGTCGCGGAGTTTTACCGGCTGCATTTCCAGGACGAAGGCCTGCCGGCCGCCGTCATGACGGTGGGATTCACCGCGACGGCACTGGTGCTGGCGTCGTTCCAATGGCCCGGCGTCGTGCCCGATCGACTGGTCGTGCTGGTCATCGTCCTCGGCGCCCTGCTGCACCGGCTCTGCGGACGGCGCACGGTTGCCCACGGACTGATGGATCCGGCCATCGTCGCCTTCGGGCCGCTGTATGTCGGCCTGTGCCTCGGGCATCTGCTGCCGACCCGTGCCCTGCCCGACGGCGAGTACCTGATCTTCGGACTCTTCCTGATCACCTGGGCCGCCGACTCGGGCGCCTATTACGCCGGCACGAGCCTGGGCCGGCACAAGCTGGCTCCGTCGATCAGTCCGAACAAGACGGTCGAAGGATTGATCGGGGGGCTGGCGACGGCAATCCTGGCGTCGTTCGCGGCGCAAGCCTGGTTCCTGCCCGCGTGGACGATGACGGACTGCGTGGCCATTGGAATCCTGCTGACAGCCGCCGGGCTGCTGGGGGACCTGGCCGAATCGGCGATGAAACGCGGGGCCGGCGTCAAGGATTCCGGCAGCCTGATCCCGGGCCATGGCGGCATGCTGGATCGGCTCGACAGCCTGTTGTTCACCGCCCCCGCGTTCTACTATTATGTCACCCTCGCAAAGTAACTTTTCCGGCGCATCTATTTAACGTAGACGAACGAACGTGGTAGGATCAGCGAAATGAAACGCATCATTCTTCTCGGCTCCACCGGCTCCATCGGGACGAGCACGCTCGACATCGTGTCCAAGTTTCCAGGCGAGTTCCAGGTCGTCGGGCTGACCGCGGCCACCAAGGACGTCCAACTGGAGGAGCAGATCCGCCGCTTCAAGCCGGCGAAAGCCGCCCTGTCCGACCCGGCGGCGGCGGCGCGCTTGCGCGGCCGTTGCAAGGGGCTCCCCGTCGAGATTCTCTCCGGCCCCGAGGGCGTGGCGGACGTGGCCCGGATGCAGGAAGGCGACCTGGTGATCTCGGCCATCGTCGGCGGAGCCGGACTGGTGCCCACGCTGGCCGCCATCCGCGCGAACAAGCACGTCGCGCTGGCCAACAAGGAGCCGATGGTCATGGCCGGCCAGCTGATGCAGGAGGAAGCCCACGCGCACGGCGTCAAGATTTTTCCGGTGGACAGCGAGCACAGCGCCGTCTTTCAATCCATGGAAGGCCACCGCCGGGAAGACATCCGCCGGCTGATCCTGACCGCCTCAGGCGGCCCGCTCTGGAACATGCCCCGCGAGCAGATGCGGGACGTGAAACCCGAGCAGGCCCTGCAACATCCCAACTGGAAAATGGGCGCCAAGATCACGATCGACTCCGCCACGATGATGAACAAGGGGCTGGAAGTGGTGGAAGCCCGCTGGCTGTTCGACATGCAGGCCTCCCAGATCGAAGTGCTCGTCCATCGGGAAAGCGTCATCCACTCGATGGTCGAATACACGGACGGCTCCGTGATCGCGCAACTGGGGCTGCCCGACATGCGCACGCCGATCTCCTATGCGATGAAGTATCCCGCCCGCGTGCCGCTGGACCTGCCCCCGCTGGACCTGGCCGGCATCGGCAAGCTGACGTTCTTCCAGCCCGATCACGACCGGTTTCCATGCCTGCAACTGGGATACGACGCCTTGAAGATCGGCGGGACCATGCCCGCCGTGCTGAACGCGGCCAATGAAGTCGCCGTGGCGGCCTACCTGCAGGAAGGGATCGGGTTCCTGGACATTGCCGCGATCATCCGCAGCACCATGGACGCGCATACCCTCCGGCAGGTCCGCACCCTGGACGATGCCCTGGAGGCCGACCGCTGGGCCCGCGAAACAGCCGGCGCCCGCGTACACGCGCTGGCCGGACACGCATAAAGGATTACCGCATGCTGACCGCATTCGCCCTGTCGCCCGAAACCGCCCTCGCCATCGTGCAGAAAACGTTCTGGTTCGTCGTGGTTCTGAGCGTCCTGGTGGCGTTCCACGAGTTCGGGCACTTCCTGATGGCCCGCTGGGTCGGCGTGCGCGTGCTCAAGTTCTCCATCGGATTCGGCCCCAAACTCTTCGGCCGCCAGATCGGAGACACCGAGTACCTGGTCTCGGCCGTCCCGCTCGGCGGGTACGTCAAGCTGTTCGGGGAGGAGGAGAGCGACGCCACGACGCCGGAGGAGCAGCGGCAGTCCTTTACGCATCAGAGTCTCTGGAGCAAGGTCCTGATCGTCTTCGGCGGGCCCGGCTTCAACTTCCTGCTCGCCTACCTGATTTTTGCCGGCTGGCTGGCGACCGGCGCCCCGCTCTTCGTACCCAGCTTCGCGGACCTGACGCCGGACGTCGAGGCCATGAAGCCCGGGTCGCCCGCGGAGACGGCCGGCCTCAAGGTCGGCGACCGGATCCTGCGGGTCAACGAGAAGGAGATCTCCAGCCGGGCGGAACTGTTCGACGCCGTCGCGAAGAGCAACGGCAGGCCGCTCACGCTCGATGTGCGCCGCGGCAGCCAGATCAAGACGCTGGTGGTCACACCGGCGGCCCTGACGATACAGGATGACGGCAAGGACGTCACGGTCTACACGCTCGGCATCGAGGAGACGGCGCCGGTGATCACCGCGGTCATGCCCGGCTCCCCGGCGAAGGACGCCGGGTTCAAGGCGGGCGACCGCGTCGTCGCAATCGAAGGCCAGGCCGTCCATACCTGGTCGCAACTGACCGGCCTGGTCAAGGAAAGCCCGAACCGGCCGCTCAAGGTCGACGTCAACCGCGGCGGGCAGGTCCTCACGCTGACGGTCACCCCGGCCTTGGAAAAAACCGTGGTCAACGGGAAGGCCGTCGAAATCGGGAAAATGGGCGTGTCCGGGCCGGGCCGGTCGCTGATCCGCTCCTCCAACCCGGTGCTGGCCGTCTGGCACGGGCTGGAAGCCACCTGGGGATGGACCGAGCTGACGGTCGTCGGGATCTACAAGATGATCGCCGGCGAAATTTCCAGCAAGAACATCGGCGGGCCACTCACGATCGCCAACATCTCCGGGGAAGCCGGCTCGCAGGGCATGGCCAGCGTCGTGTTCCTGATCGCCATCCTGAGCATCAACCTGGGCGTGCTGAACCTGTTGCCGATCCCCATCCTGGACGGCGGCCACCTGCTCTTCTTCCTCATCGAGGCGGTGCTGCGCAAACCGCTCGGCGACCGCCAGCGCGAACTGGCCCAGCAGGTCGGCCTGCTGCTGCTCGTGTTCATCATGGTCTTCGCGTTCTGGAACGACATTGAACGTCTCATCGCCCGCTGACCGCTCATGCGCACCTCGCAGACGCTGATCCCGACCCTTCGGGAAGACCCAGGGGAAGCCGAAACCGTCAGCCACCGCCTGATGCTGCGGGCCGGCATGATCCGCAAGGTGGCGGCCGGCATCTATACCTACCTCCCGCTCGGGTTGCGCGTGCTGCGCAAGATTGAAACCATCGTCCGGGAGGAGATGAACCGCGCCGGCGCCCAGGAAGTCCTGATGCCGATCGCCTCGCCGGCCGAGCTCTGGAGGGAAACGGGACGCTGGGACTTTTACGGCAAGGAACTCTTCCGGTTCAAGGACCGCCACGAGCGGGACTTCTGCCTGGGCCCCACCCACGAGGAGGTCATCACCGACTTGATCCGGCGCGAAGTGCGGTCCTACCGCCAGCTCCCGCTGAACTGCTACCAGATCCAGACCAAGTTCCGCGACGAGATCCGCCCCCGGTTCGGCCTGATGCGCGGACGCGAATTCATCATGAAGGACGCCTACAGCTTCGACCGGGACGAGGCGGGCGCCCGGGTCAGCTATCAGAAGATGTACGACGCCTACGGCCGCGTGTTTACCCGCTGCGGGCTGACCTTCAGGGCCGTGGAGGCCGACACCGGACTCATCGGCGGCACGTCATCGCACGAATTCATGGTGCTGGCCGACACGGGCGAGGAAACGATCGTCTACGCCGAGGGCGGGACCTACGCGGCCAATGTCGAGCGCGCCGAAGTCGCCCCGCCTTCCGCGGCCGCGCCGGAAGATCCCCGGCACCTCCGGAAAGTCCAGACTCCCGGCGCGCGCAGCGTCGAGGAGGTGACCGCGTTGCTCAAGGTCCGGCCGGCACAGCTGGTCAAAACGCTCCTCTACCAGACCGCCGGCGATATTGTCGCCGTGCTCGTCCGGGGCGACCACGAGGTCAACGAGGTCAAGGTGAAAAAACTGCTGGGCGTGACGGCGCTGGAACTGGCCGACCCGGCCAAGGCAGCGGCCGCGAGCGGCGCGCCGGTCGGGTTTGCCGGCCCCATCGGCCTGAAGCTGCGGATTATCGCGGACCATGCCGTGAAAGCGCTCCGGAACGTCGTCGTGGGGGCCAACGAAGCCGACGCCCACTACGTGGACGCCAACTGGGACCGGGACTTCACCGTCGAGCAATTTGCCGACCTCCGCAACGCCCAGGCCGGCGACCCCTCCCCCAAAGGGGACGGGACCCTGCGCCTGGCCCGCGGGATCGAAGTCGGCCACGTCTTCATGCTGGGCACGAAGTACAGCCGGGCCATGGGCGCCCTCTTCCTCGACCCCGAGGGCAAGGAATGCCAGGCCGTCATGGGGTGTTACGGGATCGGCGTCAGCCGCGTGGCGGCCGCCGCCATCGAGCAGCACCATGACGCCAAGGGGATCCACTGGCCGGCCCCGATCGCCCCGTTCCACGTCCACCTGCTCCCCCTGAGCCAGTCCCCCGCCGTCTCCGCGACGGTGCAGACCCTCTACGAGGCGCTGTCGCAGGCGGGAATCGAGGTGCTGTGGGATGACCGGGACGAGCGGGCCGGCGTCAAGTTCAACGATGCCGACCTGATCGGAGCCCCCTACCAGCTGGTCATCGGTGAAAAGGGCCTCGCCCAGGGGACGATTGAACTGAAGGAGCGGAAGACGGGAACCGTGAAGAAGCTGGCCCCGGATGACGTGGCCGCCCGACCCCGGGAACACCTGGCCCTTTCCTAGTCTGGATCGGCAACTTCGCGTAACTTTCGCTTGCGTTTCAACGGATTTCGTCCTAGTCTAATTATCGTTGGCCTCCGTCTGATTGGCGGGCCCCTCAGGCAGCCGGGAGAAACGCCGTGCCGGAACTCAAAGTCGGTCCTGACAACGTTCAGGAGCTGCAGCAAAAAATCGCCTACGCGGAGGAGGTCAAGCGCATCACCAACCTCATCCATTCCGCGAAGGACCTCGACCAGATCATTCTCGACCTGCACAAGGACATCCACAACCTCTTCGACGCCGAAGAGGTGACGATCTACGCCATCGATACCGAGAAGAAGGAAATCTTTTCCCGGGCGGCCCATCTGGACACGATCCAGGAAATCCGCGTGCC
>JBFGRH010000037.1:0-12356 GCA_041563795.1 Nitrospiraceae bacterium
ACGCATTCGTCGTCCGCGCGGACGAGGCCCGGCGACAACACCAGGGCAAGAACGAGCAGCGCACTCCAAAGAATTCTGAACTGTTGCATCGGGATGATCCTCCGTCTACTTCCCCATCAAGCCCTTGAGCATCTTGCCCATGTCCACTTCCTCGCCGGCATCGTCCTTCTCCTTGCCCATGCCCTTCATCATTTCCCCCATGTCGGGCTGTCCTCCCTTGCCCATGCCGCCCATCATGGCGCCCATGTCGTTCTTCTCGTAGCCGGGGGGAATCTCGAAGAGCTTCGGGTCCACCTTGCCGACCTTGAGGTTCTTCAATTCCATCGACATCCGGTCCTTGCGATTGCCCTCTTTTGACAGGAGGTCCATCTTGACCGTGATGCCGTCCTTGGTGGTCCAGAAGAAACCGCCGAACTTCGAGCCGTCCTTCTTCGTCGCGATCACCTTGGACTTGGTGGTCTTGATGCCGTTGACCGTTTCCTCGCCCACGACCGTCTGCTGGATGTCCATGCTTTCCGGGTTGTTGTCGTCGAGCTTCAGGGGGGATTCCATGTACATGTCCCCCATCAATTGCCAGATCACCTTCTTGTCCTTGCGGATGATGCTCACGATGCCGTCCTTGCCGCCCATCTCCATCCGCTGCTTGCCGGGCGAATGGTAGATGCGCGACGTCATGGTCGTGCCGCCTTCCGTTTCCATGACGCTGTCGGCGGAATAATCCACTTTCGGCTCCGGCGGCGGCGCGGCCCAGGCGGCAAGGGGCACGAACAGCGCGGACGCGAGCACCAGATTGAGGGAACGCAGCAGCTTCATGGCAGTCCTCCTTCGGGAGATTTCGGTGACTTGGCGCGCAGAGGCTACTCGTTTTGCCGGGAGAGAGTCAATGCGTGGAGGCCCCTACGGGCCGCCTAGCGCATCAGGACTTTGCCGGTCTCGCTCCAGTAATAAAAAATGGATAGGTTGGGATAGATGGATTCGCTGGCATTCTGCCCCGCCACCGTGAAGAGCACGCCGGCGGCGCCCACAAAATCCGTGTCGCCAAACCGCCACTGCACGGTGGGCTCGAGGCCGATGATGCTGAACCCGCTCCGTTGACCCCGGTTGAGCTCATGCCCGTCGGCCCGCCAGGTCAGCCCGTGGAGTGTGACCAGCTCCAGGCCGTAGCCGAACCCCCGCTTGTCGTCGAGAATGTGCTCGAACGACACGCGTGTGTTGACGAGGTCACCGGTATAGGTCGTCTGGCCGCCCTGGCTGCCGGGCGCGGAATAGGTGTAAAACACCCCGGCCTGCCAGCGATACGGCTTGAGGTTCTTGCGAACCATCAGGCCCTCCGTGAAGGCCACCTCGCCGAACCGCGTGGCGGGAAAGCGGCCGATGGGCGCAAACCCGCCCGGCGGCCGGCTGGTGCCGGTCCACTTTCCCGTCGGAATCACCATATGGTTGAACATGGTCACGGAGGGAAGAGAGGAATCGGGGTCCTGGACGATGGGCCGGTACTTGATCGCGATCGAGGTATCGCCCAGACCTGTGTCGGTGTCGTTCCGTCCGTTCTCCCGCGACCAGAATGACTGGAGCGAGGTGGTGGCCCCGAACTGGACGTGGTCCGAGAGCCCGTAGGCGAATTCAAGCGACGGTTCCTGCACACTATAAAGATGGACCGGCCCGCTCTTCCGTTCGGTCACGAACTGGAAACGGTTGTCGAAGCTGTGCTCGCCGATCTGGGAAAAGATGAACGGGCGCAGGAGGTACTGTCCCTTCGGCTGGAGATCCACCGCCGTGTGCAGGATCGGGCCGTGCGAGAAGGGATTCCAGCTCTTCCGGTATTTCTGAATCTCCTCGTCCGACGGCACCCACTCCCAGGCGTGCAGCGTGGAGGCCATCCCCCAGAGAACCAGCACCGCCATTAGCAACGTAATTCCGGCCCTACCTCTTCGCATGCCCCGTTCCTCCTTCCATCACTTCTTCGACCAGCTCCTGAAGCTGTGTCCGTGCCTGCTGCAACATGTCCTCGCCGCGCCGGGTGATCGTGTAGACCTTTCGTTGACGGCCGTGCTCGATCCGGACGGCTTGGCGCAGATAGCCGGAAGCTTCCAGGGCGTGCAGGATGGGGTAGAGGGTGCCGGGACTAAGGCGGTATCCGTGCCGGGCCAGTTCAGCGGAGAGATCGACCCCGCAGACCGCCTCTTCGGACGCATGATGGAGAATGTGAATCCGGACGAAGCCGAGGAAAAACTGCCGGATCAATCGCGAGGATGTCGTCGAATTCTTCATATCGGTATTCGATATCGAAGACCGATATAAATGAAGGCCGGCTCAACTGTCAAGCCCTGGTGCGCCGGCCTTGGGCGGGTCCGTCAGCTTTCCATCATCTCGAGGCGGGAATCGAATTCGTGACCGCATTGAGTGCAGCGGATGCAGTCGCGTTCGATGGTCACTTCATCGGTCCTGACGCCCATGCCCCCGCAGTCGGGACAGCGCGCCAGATGGCGTTTCTGTTCGTCCAACGTCTCGTAGCGCGTGCCGCGCATGCAATAGACGGGATTGCCATCGAGTTCCCACTGGCGTCCTTTGTTGTCCACCTCCGGCAGTACAACGTAGTGGCGCTTGGCATATTCCCGCCGCGCCTCCGGGGTCGCCAGTCCCCCCTGGATCAATTTGCCGGTTTGGGCGTCGTGGAGTGCGTCGCCCTTGATGATGACTTTGGTGGGGCCCATCTCACACCTCCAGGCTATCCATGATCGGGCAATCAATTCGAATGACACAGGACGATGAGGCCTGAGTGGGCCTAGCTTGAACTTCGAAGCCGGCATTTGCAAGGGGGTGGTGGCCATACCGCCGGCCCAAAAGAGGGGGCTTGACACAGCCTGGCTCGTATGTGACAATTTGTCACATGCACGGGAACGAACTCAAGAAGATGCGACAGGCGCTGGGGCTCAGCCAGGAGCAACTGGCCGAGAAGCTGGGGTACACGCGGCGGTCGGTCATCCGCTACGAGGACGGCAGCAGCCCCGTCCCCGCCGTGGTCGAGATGGCGCTCAAGCAACTGGCGGATGCCCCGGGGCTGCCGCTGCTGGGCATCGTGGCGGCGGGCGCGCCCATCGAGCCGGTGCCCCAGTTCGAGCTCATCGACGTCCCGCCCAGCATGATGCAGGGGAGCGACCGGTTCGCGCTGAAGGTCAAGGGGGACTCCATGCAGGACGAGGGCATCTTCCCCGGCGACCTCGTCATCATCCGCAAGCAGGCCACGGCCCGCAATGGCCAGACGGTGGTGGCCCTGGTGAACAACGAGGCCACCATCAAGACCTACATGATCAAGGGCAACCGGGTGGAGCTGCACCCGGCCAATCCCAAGATGAAACCCATTCTCGTGGGTCCCCAGGACGAGTTCCGGATCGAGGGCGTCCTGATCGGGCTCATCCGTCATTGCCGGTAATTTTTTCAAGGAGGGCTATGTATGATCGTCGCTGATTGTCGTGAACTCACGCAGAGCCTGTGCTCCGATTGCGGGCGGGAGGCGCAGGGGCTCATGCCGGCCTTCGACCCGCACACCAATTCCGTCGTCACGCTGTGCCGTTCCTGCCGGGCCGCCTTCGCGCAGCGCGAACAATTCCCGTCCGGCTGCTGCGGGTGATGCCATGGGAGCCCCCGCCCGCATCTACAACGACCGGCCCACCCGCGGCACGGGCTATCAGCCAGCCGGCGCAGCCGGCCATAGGATGGACCCGCTGCTGGCAGCCATCCGCCACGGCCTCGTGCCCCTGAACCGCGAAGACGGCCTCATGCTGCTCTACGGCCACCCGTCCGTGCTCACGCTCGGCCTCTACGCGGCGGCCGACCGGGCGCTGGCCGGCGAGCCGGTCGTCTACCTGGACGGCGCCAATGCCTTCGACCCCTTCGTCGTCAGCCGCGTCGCGCGCACGAGCGGGGCCCGGCCGCAGAAGCTGCTCACGGCCATTCACGTGGCGCGGGCCTTCACCTGCCACCAGATGGAGCGCCTCGCCTCCGACTGCCTGGCCTCCGCGCTGGACCGCTACCAGTCCCGCGTGGCGATCCTCTCCGGGCCACTCGACTCGTTCTACGACGAGGCCGTGCCCGCCGAGGAAGCCGCGCGCCTGCTCCGGCGGATGATCCCCTCGCTGCGGAAGCTGGCCGCGAGGGGCACACGCGTCCTGTGCCTCTGCCCGAGCGCGCCGCATCACCAAAGCCGGTACGGCCTGCTCATGCAGCTCCAGGCTGCGGCCACGCGGCTGATCCAGGTGGAAGAAATGGACGGCATGGTGAGGCTGGACGAGGAAACGGTGGGTCGCACCAATGAATGGCAGATCCCGCAGGCGGTCCTGGCAGGTCATTAATATGGGCCGGACCCTTGCCACGTTTACGCAATTGGTCTGGCGTGAAATTGAAACGTGGCGCCGCTACCGCCGCGCGCTCCGTGCGGAAGACCAGCAGGCCCTGGACCTGCTCTTCGCCGCGGCGCGGAAACATTCGGCCGCCGGGGCCTACCTCGCCCGCGAGACGCCCTTCGAGGTGATGCTCGTGTCCATGCTCCTTGAGCAGCAACAACAATTAATACGGCTTCAGCAGAAAGTGCGTGACCTTGAAACCGCGCTCCCTCAACCGCCTCACGGGGTGGCTTCTTGATGCCTACGCCGACCGGGACGGCATGGCGGTCTGGCTCCTCGCCGACGGGGGGCGCCGCCTCCGCCTGCGCGATCCCTACCGGCCTGCCTTCTACCTGACCGGTCCCAAGTCCGATCTCACGGCCGCGCTGCGCTCCCTGCGCCGCGCGCCGGTCGCGATCCAACGGGTGGAGCGGCGCGAGATCGACAGCGAGACGATACGGGTCACCGAGGTCGCCGTGGAGCAGCCCATCGCCTTCCCATCGCTCGTCCGCTCGCTCATTCGCCGGTTTGATGCCCTGCAGTTCTACCAGGCGGACGTCTCCCTGCCGCAGCTCTACTTCTACGACCGCGGGCTCTTCCCCCTGGCCCGCTGCGAGGCCGAGGCCGCGGACGACGGGACCATCCGCGCGATCCGCGCCCTGGATTCGCCCTGGGACACGGGCTACGTGATGCCGCCGCTGGCGATCCTGGAACTGGCGCTCGACGGGGCTTCCCCTAACCCGAATCACGGTGGGGTGTTCCACCTGGTGGTTCGCATTGACGGGGAGGAGCGGCGGCTCGAGCATGCCGACCAGGCCGAACTGCTCGAGTCCTTCAACGCGCTGCTGCGTCGCCACGACCCGGACGTGCTCATCACCGACTGGGGGGACTCCTACCTCCTGCCGCGCCTGCTGTGGCTCGCGGGCCGGCTCGGGACCCCGCTCGCGCTCAACCGCGACGAGCGCCGTGCGGTCGAGGCCCGCCCTGCCCGCTCCTACTTTTCCTACGGCCGCATCATCGCCAGCGCCGGCGCCCGCACGCTCTACGGGCGGCTGCACGTGGACCGGCACAATTCCTTCGTGATGGCGGAGACGGGCTTCGCCGGGCTGATCGAGCAGGCGCGGGTAACCAAGGTGCCCATCCAGCACATGGCGCGGACTTCCACCGGCACCGGCATCACCTCCATGCAGATGGAGCTCGCGCATCGCGACGGCATCCTCATCCCCTACCGCAAACGTCAGACCGAGACCTTCAAGTCCGCGCTGGAGCTGCTCCACACGGACCAGGGCGGGCTCACCTTCGCGCCGCTCTCCGGCTATCACGAGAACGTCGGCGAGCTGGACTTCGCCTCCATGTACCCCAGCATCATGGCCCGCTGGAACATCTCGCCGGAAACGGTTAACTGTCCCTGCTGCGCGCAGGATCCGACAGCGCGGGTGCCAGAGATCAACCACCACACCTGCCGGCTGAAGGATGGACTGGTCCCCCGCACCCTCAGGCCCCTCTTGAGCAAGCGGGCGCAGTACAAGCGCGCGCGTGCCTTGGCCGATAATCCCGCTGTTTGGCAGTTGCTGGACCAGCGGCAGACCGCCCTCAAGTGGCTGCTCGTCGTCTCCTTCGGCTACCTGGGCTACAAGAACGCGCGGTTCGGTAGAATTGAAGCGCACGAATCGGTCACCGCCCATAGCCGGGACATCCTGCTGCAGGCGAAGGAGACTGCCGAAGCTGCCGGCTTCCGGCTGCTCCACGCCATCGTGGATTCACTCTGGCTCCACAAAACCGGCGCCACGCGCACCGACTATGAAGTGCTGGCGGAAGCGATCAGCACCAAGACCGACCTGCCGATCGCCGTGGAAGGGGTGTACCACTGGATCGGGTTCTTCCCCTCGCGCGTGAACCCCGGCATGCCGGTCCACAATCAGTTCGCGGGGCTCTTCGAAACGGGCGAGATGAAAATCCGCGGCATTGAAATCAGACGGTCGGATGCCCCGCTCCTGGTCACGCGCGCGCAGGCCGACATCCTGAAATGATTCAACGAGGCGAAGACGATAGCCGATCTGAGGGAAGCCGTGCCGCGGGTATTGGAGATCGTCCGCGCCTACCGGCTGTACCTGCGCGGAGGACGGGCGAGCCTGGAGGAGCTGGCAATCAGAAAATCCCTCTCGCAGGACCCGCGGGCCTACCGGCATCAGACGATGACCGCCATCGCGGCGAAGGAGCTCATGGGACACGGTGCACAGCTCCAGGCGGGAGAAACGATCCACTACGTCATCACGGACGCGGAGGCCAGCCTGCCGCAGGACCGCGTCAAGGCCGCCGCGGCCGCCACCGACGGCACCTGGGCCTACGACGCAGCCGCCTACGAGACGCTCCTGCACAAGGCCGCGCTGGTGCTCTTGTCACCGTTGGGGGTGGAATCAGATGAGCTGGAAAGTCTCTCACGCCCGGCAGGAGGCTAAAAACAGGGATCAAGCTCTAAAACCATTCACCTTCCTTACGGATGCGCCTCGCGCCAGTTACAGCCCACGCCCAACTCCACCATGAGCGGTACGTGCGATCTTTGAAGCCCGCCTTCAACGCTTCAGCACGAAGCGGGGTATCGTCATGTCTCCAGTGGCCGCTGCGGCCAGTTCCCACCCATCCTGCCCATATCGATTCAACGCCGTTTCCATTTGCTGCGTGTCCGGCGGCACCTCAATAACCTTGTACTGAAATCGTTTCGGTTCTTCGGCCGACGCAGAAAGGATCGGCCCGTGCGCTTGCAGAAATACGTCGAGCGCAAGGAGCATGGCGCCGAGTGCCACCCACGCTATTTGAAATCGTCCCATTTTCATTACCCGTCCCTCCTCCTCTTTCTCTTTCTATTGTTGTCGCTCGCTTCACTCATGACCGGAGACTACGGATGCGCGACGCGCCAGTTGTGGCCCGTGCCCAGGTCCACCTTTAAGGGAACCGACAGGCCCAAGCGCGGGCCAACTGCTTCCATCTCGTCCTTCACAAGATGCCGGGCTTTGTTGAGGTCCACTTCCGGCACCTCGAAGATCAATTCGTCGTGGACCTGCAGGATCATCTTGGTGTCCGGCAACTCGGCGTGGAGCTTGTTGAGCACGGCAATCATCGCGAGCTTGATCGCATCCGCGGCCGAGCCCTGGATGGGGCTGTTCACGGCCTGCCGTTCGCCGTACCCCCGCTGCGCCGGGTCGGAGCTCTGCAGCTCGGGGATCGGCCGCCGCCGGCCGGTGATCGTCGTGGTGTAGCCCTGCCGCTTCGCCTCCTCGATCGTCCGGTCGATGTAGGCCTTCACGCCCGCATACCGCTCGAAATAGGTATCGATGTATTTCTTCGCGTCGGCCTGCGAGACGCCGATGTTCTGCGCCAGGCCGAAGGGGCTGATGCCGTAGACGATGCCGAAGACCACGGTCTTGGCCACGCGGCGCATTTCCTTGGTGATGTTCTCGGGCAGGAGCTTGAAGATCTCGACCGCCGTGGTCGTGTGGATATCCTCGCCCCGCTCAAAGACCAGCTTGAGCTTGGGATCGTCCGACAAGTGCGCGAGAATGCGCGGCTCGATCTGGCTGTAGTCGGCACAGAGCAGCGTCTGCCCCTTGGAGGCGACAAAGGCCTCGCGGATGCGGAAGCCGTGGTCGCCCTTGACCGGGATATTCTGGAGATTGGGCTCGGTGGAGGAGAGCCGGCCGGTCGCCGCCACGGTCTGGTTGAGCGACGTGTGCAGCCGGCCGGTCTCAGGGTTCACGAGCGCAGGAAACGCATCCACGTAGGTGGACTTGAGCTTGCTCAGCGAGCGGTAGTTCAGAATTTGAACGGGCAGTTCGTGCTGGGTCGCCAGTTGCGTAAGGGTGTCCTCATCGGTCGAATACCCCGTCTTGGTCTTTCGGCCCGGCTTCAGCCCCAGCTTGTCGAAGAGCACGGACGCGAGCTGCTTGGGGGAGTTGACGTTGAATTCATGCCCGGCCAGCCTGGTGATGTTGCCCATGATGTTGTCCAGCTCACGTTCCAGCTCCTTGCTCTGCTCCTGGAGCACGGCCACGTCGAGTCCGAAGCCATTGCGCTCGATTTCGGCCAGCACCGGCACGAGCGGCATTTCGATGTCGTTGAACAGGTGCAGGCTTCCCTGCTCTTCCAGCCGGTCTTTCAGGATCGGCATCAGCTTGACCGTGGCGGCTGCCGCTTCGGCGGCCGCGGGCACGACCGACGCCGCCGTGTCAGCCGAACCGAACAGATCGGCCGGCTCTGCTTTCGGCTGCTCCGCCTGCCCCGTACCGAGCTGATAGCCGAGCACCTCGAGCGCCACCGAGTCCAGGGCATGGCCCCGGCGGTTTGGATTGAGCAGGTAGGCGGCGATCATCGTATCGAAGGCCGGGGCGACCCTTTCCGACCCGAGCCGGTGCAGCGCGAGCAAGGCCGGCTTGAGATCGTGCACGGCCTTGGTAATGTTGCGATCGGTCAGGATGTCCTTCAGCGGGCCGAACAGCTTCGGGGAGAAGACGGTCGTCCCGTCCGGTGTGGCAAGCGCAAGGCCGCGCACCTCCGCGCTGACACCCGATCCCTCCAGCACAAGATGCAGGCCGACAATCCGTTCCTTGGCCGCATGGTCGGCAAAGCGCTTCGCGGCCTTTTCGTCCTTGACGGTTTCGACACCTCCCCCCAGCGCCTCCCCGGCCGGCGCGAAGCCGGACGCGGTCTGGATGTTCTTGAGCAGGGTTGAAAACTCCAGTTCGCGCAGGATGGGCGCGAGGCGCTCCGGGTCAGGCGGGTGCGTGGCGAATGCCTTCGCATCAAATTCAACCGGGCAGTCGGTCCGGATGGTCGCCAGCTTCCGGCTCAGGCGTGCGTTCTCGGCCTGTTCCTTGAGCAGGGCCTGCGTCCGGGCCGGCTTCACCTTCTCCACGTGCGTGAGCAGATTCTCGATCGTGCCGAACTCGGCGATGAGCTTGGCCGCCGTCTTTTCGCCGATCCCCTTCACGCCCGGAATGTTGTCCGTGGCATCGCCCATGAGGCCCATGATTTCGACGACACGCGCCGGCTCGACGCCGAATTTCTCGCGGCATTCCGTCTCGCCGAGTGACTTGTCCTTGACCGGGTCGTAGATGCGGACGGCCGGCGTGACGAGTTGCAGCATGTCCTTGTCGCCGGTGACGATGACCACCCCAAACCCGGCGGCCTCCCCTTTCCGCGCCAGCGTGCCGATCAGGTCGTCGGCTTCCAGTCCCTGCTTCCGGACGACCGGGATGCCGAAGGCCTCCACGACCTGATGGATGTAGGGAATCTGCGCCGCCATGCCCTCGGGCATGGGCGGCCGGTGCGCCTTGTATTCCTTGAATTCCTCGTGGCGGTGCGTCGGCCCCTTCTCGTCGAACGTGATGGCGAGGCAGTCCGGCTTGCGCTCGCGCAGGATCTTCATGAGCATCGTCGTGAAGCCGTAGACGGCGTTGGTCTGAAGCCCTTTGGAATTGGACAGCGCGGGCAGCGCGAAGAAGGCCCGGTAGATGTAGGCGCTGCCGTCGATCAGGTAACAGGTGCGGCGTGGTTCAGTCATGGCACGGCTCAAGAATCATCCTTCACGGTCAGCGGCGGCTTGTCGTACTTCGCCCGCATCGCGTTGATGGCCTTCAACACGGTCGGCTGGCCGATGAGCTTCCGTTCGATATAGCGTTTGCCGGGAAAATCCAGGAGCGAGACGCCGATCAGGATCGTGAGAATCCCCTGCCCTGGCAGGAACAGCAGCGCGATGCCGATCGCCAGAAAGACGGCCCCGACCACGTTCTTGATGATGAAGCCCGTCAGTCGCAGCGCCGGGTGGTAGGCCGGCATCCACCGGCGCGGATACCGCTCGTCGAAGTAGTTGGGCGGCAAGCGGACGAGGATGAAGGGGATGACGATGAGCGTGCCGACGAAGAAGACGACGGACGTGCCGGTCAGGGCGATGAGCACTTTTCTTGTGAGCAGCGCCTCGGCCTGAGCGAGCAGAGCGTCCATCGCGCGGCATCGTAGCAAGGCACAGGGGAAAAGGCAAAGACCCGGAAACCGTTCATTTACGAAGGGATCGAGCTGCGCTATAATCCCTTCCACCACCGTTCTCGGAGGCCCGCCATGAACAATCCATCGCGCCGCGTCCTGACACTCCCGCTCGCCGGACTGATGCTCGCGTTCGTCTGGACGGGACCCGGCTGGTCGGCCGATCCGGCCGGAGGAGACTACAAGGTCGAGGTCACGAAAAAAGACCTCGGCAAGGAGGTCGTGATCACGAAAGGCGACAAGGAATGGTTCATGATGATCGAGGTCACGCCGGAGAACACGGTCATCATCCGGCAGGAAAAGGACAAGGACACCTACCTCGTCGACGAGAGCGAAACCCACGACCGGGCCATGACGAAAGAGGAAGTGACTGCGGCCATCGATGCCTTTGTGAACGGCGTGAAGTCCCAGGGGAAACTGAACAAGAAGTGAGCCGATTGCTTGTTCCCGCCGGACCCAGTCGGTATAATCCGCCAGCCCCCGTGAGCCTGTCGCTATGAGTCAAAAGCACCGCTTCATCATCTTCGCGCACAACTCCACCTACGACAAGCTCCACCAGGTGGCCACGATCGGCCTGACCGCCGCGGCCATGGGCAAGCAGGTCACCGTCGTGCTGCTGTTCTGGACGATCAAGAAGCTGGCGGAGGGTCGGATCGATGAGATGGACTTCTCGCCGGAGCACGTGACGGACGGCAAGGAGGTCGCGCGGCTGCTGAAAGAGAAAAAAGTGCCGAAAATCTCAGAGATGCTCGCGGAGGCGAAACAGGTGGGGCACTTTCGGGTGGTGGCCTGCAGCGCCGGGCTGGAGTACATGGGCGTGGACCCCGGCGTGGTGGCGAAGAACGTGGACGAGGTGATGGGCCTGCCCGCAATCTTAAATCTCACCGCTGGCGCGGAAACGACCCTCTTCATCTAGTTGTCAGTATTCAGTTAACAGTTATCAGTTTTCGAGAATATGTTCGACCTGCCAAATCCCCGCCTTAGCATTCAACTGAAGACTGAGAACTGACCACTGATAACTCCCTATCGCGACTTCACAACCCCCACCTGATCACAGTACTTCTCCAGCTTACACTTGCTGCACCAGGGTGAGACCGGCAGGCAGAGGTTCTGCCCATAGGGCACGAGCAGGTCGTTGTAGGTGATCCAGTATTGGGTGGGCAGTTTCTTCCGAAGGGCTTCTTCCGTTTCCTCCGGCGTCTTCGTCTTCACATAGCCCCAGCGGTTGCTGATCCGGTGCACGTGGATGTCCACACAGATGCCGGGCTTGTTGTACCCGACGGTCACGGTCAGGTTGGCCGTCTTTCTCCCCACGCCGTTGAACGTGAGCAGCTCGTCGATGGAATCCGGGACGCGGCCGCCGTAGGCCTCCAGCAGGCGCCGGCAGATGTCCTTAATCTGCCGGGCCTTGTTCCGGTAGAACCCCACCGGGTAGATGGCGCGCTCGATCCGTCGGAGTGGCAGCTTGAGCATGGTCCGGGGCTGGTGCGCCAACGCGAAGAGCCGACGGCTGGCGTCGGCCGTGGTTTTATCCTTGGTGCGGAGGCTCAGCAGGCAGGCGATGAGCACGCGGAAGGGGTCGCGGGATTCCTTGGCGACTACGCCCAGAATCGGCTCCTGCCATTGCCTAATCTCCTTCCTGAGAATTTTGATGGCTGGGTGGATATCTTCTGGGCGCATGGCGTCAACAGGATGGTGAAAACAGCCCCCAACTTTGTTCTCAGTCGCCCGACTCCCTGCGACGTACAAAAAAGCGTACGCCTCGGTCGCCGGGCTCCCTGCGGCCTCGTTGGATGGCCGTTTTGACCATCCTGGAGAAAAGAGGTGGAACGAAGAAGGGATGTGGGCCAGCTAAAACGTGAGGAGTAACTACGAGCTGGTCGCTAGTCCATCCGGCGCTTGGAAAGCCACTTCTGCCGGCGCCGCTGCGCCTCGCGC
>JBFGRH010000038.1:0-12256 GCA_041563795.1 Nitrospiraceae bacterium
CGTACCAATCGGCCGTCCATTCCCAGACGTTCCCGGCCATGTGCATCAGGCCCTCGGGCGTGGCTCCCTTTTCCAGGTCGGTCACGGGCACGGTCAGGATACCCTGCACGCCCTTGATGGTGACGACCTGGGAGCCGTTCTCGCCGGCCCACCAGGCCCTGGCTTCATCAGCTGACCCGAAGTCGGTCCCGGACCAATAGGAGGCGCCGTTCGCGCGCATCCGGTCGTGCCCATTGCCCCAGGGATACTCGCGACCATCGGTGCCCCGCGCCGCCTTTTCCCATTCCGGTTCCGTCGGCAACCGTTTACCCGCCCAGGTGCAGTAGGCGACTGCGTCGTGCCAATCCACGTTGACGACCGGATGGTCGAGCAGCTTCGCGGCAATCTCCGTCCCCTTCCAGAGATTGTAGGACTGGTTGCAGCAGTGTTCCGGAGTCCTGTGATTGGTGGCCTTCATGAAGGCCTGGTAGCGCCGGTTCGTGACCTCGAAGCGGTCCATATAATAGGAGGAGAGCGTGATCGTGCGCTGCGGGTGCTCGTCCACGTCGCCCTGGCCGTCCGGGCTGCCCCGTAGGAACGGCCCTTCGGCAATCAGAACCATGGGCGCCCCGTCCTTGCCGGTGAACTCGGCGGCCTGGGCGGACGAGGGCACGCATAAAAGGAAGAAGAGAATGAGGCCACGCATGATCACGTGACAATGATTATATGGGGAAGGCCAGAGGACTGGCAATCCGCGCGGGGGACCACGGGCTCGGCTCCTAAGCGGATTCTTGCTCCTTGAACAGGCTGGATCGTTCTGCTAGAAGAATGGATCATAATCTTTTCCCGCCCGTCATCACGGAGTCTTCTGTGCCGGTCGAGAACTTTTTCATCAAGCGGTCGCCCGCTCAATCGCTCCACCGGGCTTCGGCCATCTGCGCAGTCCTCGTTGCAGCCCTGGCTTGCTTCTGGATTTCCCCCGTATCCTCCGTCGCCGGTCCCCGGGCAGCTTCACCGGACCTTGAATTTGATATCGCTCCCAACCAGGACAGCGGATTGCTCGATCCTGGGCTGCCCTTCGAATTCTCGGTCCGTGTGAAGGGAATCAAGCCACGAAGGGACGAGGAGCTCGTGGCCGTCTTCGAGAGCCTGGCCTACCCTCACCGGCTCGTGGGTCTTGTCCCTGACGAGGCCTCGGGTGAACTCGTCGCCACGACGAGGTTTGAATCCAGGCCCATCGCGGCGGGGGCCGGCCAGCCCCTGCGCATGGAAGTCGTGGTGGCCCGCCTCCAGGGCATGCGCCTGGAGACTGTCTTCTCGCGCGCGGCCTACCTCACCACGGTACCGGCGCCCTCCGCGCCATCCGACGCAGCCGCGGCAGCGGCGCCGTCGCCTGGCACAGCCCTGCTCGAAGCCTTGCTGCAAGAGGCTCCCGAGACCGACCGGGGGGGACGGCCGGTGGAGCCGATTCTGCTTCCGGACCAGATTGTGGTGGAGGAGCTGGGTGGTGGATCACGGGCCGTGCCGGGCCCCGTGTACTGGAAGAACGTCAGCGACTCGGTTGCGCGTCACTGGCAGCAGCGTCGCGCGCAGTTGCGCAAGGACAGGGCCGCGCGCAGCCTCCGGGTGCAATTCCGCCTGTACCCGCAAGGATTCGCGCAACTGGTCCAGGTCGAACGCAGCTCGGGCGATACGATCGTGGACGAAGCCGGCCTGCACACCGTCCTCAGCCTGAACCCCTTCCCTCCGTTCCCCCCCGACATCCGCGAGCCCTCGGTGGATGTCCACCTCGACCTCCCCGGCGCCAAGCGGTAGAGAAACGGTATCTGAGACACTTATCCATTTCTCTTGGTGGTGAGTTTTCTTCTGATTACTGCCCCAATATAGGCGGTGAAGATGCAAGGAATCATGAGTATTGCAAAAACAATTATTCCGAGCGGTAGCAGGCTGGCATTTCCCATTCCAGTTGAGTTCATGAGGATTAGCATGCCCGGTTGCGGGGCCACAATCGTAACTCCCCACCGCCACACTCGAGTTGGTTGAGAGTAACCAGCATATCCGCTCAATAGTGCCATTGCGGGGAAGCCCAACAGAAAGTAAGCCGGACTATCCCATGCCTCCTTCTGTCCTGTACCCATCGAGATGGTAAACCAGACTAAAGCACCGGCAATCGCAAGAAACCAATAGAGTCCTTTATCACCAGGCTCAGATGAAAACAAAGTTCCTGACACCGTATTAACCACCTTATTAAACACAGGGACCGGTCTATTAGCGGCCGGTCCCCGTGTTACTTTTTTGTTTTGGACTGGCTGCCGCGCGGTCTGGTTCATCCCCAACTGCGCGCGTCCAACGAGGGCCTTCTGAGGCCGCGCGTTGCGCGAGCAAAGGGGATGAACCAGATCGCCCGTTCAAAATACCTGGAAGAGGACGGGGACAGGCACCCGCCTACGCGAAGCTACGGCGAGAGCCAGTCCCTAGTAGCTCTCCATCGGCGGGCAGGTGCAGACTAGATTCCGGTCGCCGTAGGCATCGTCAATCCGCGCGACAGAGGGCCAGAACTTGTGGTCTCGTGTCCAGGCCGTCGGAAACGCCGCCTGCTCGCGCGAGTAGGGATGCTTCCAGTCCGTCGCCGTCACCGCATGCATCGTGTGCGGCGCATTCTGAAGGGGATTGTCGTCCTTGGGCAGGCGGCCGTCCACAATGTCCTGGATCTCCGCGCGGATCTTGATCATCGCCTCGCAGAACCGGTCCAGCTCGGTCTTGGACTCGCTCTCCGTCGGCTCGATCATGAGCGTCCCGGCCACGGGCCACGACACGGTCGGCGCGTGGAAGCCGTAATCCATCAGCCGCTTGGCCACGTCCATCGCCTCCACGCCCGCGCTCTCCTTGAAGGGACGCAGGTCGAGGATGAACTCGTGCGCGACGAACCCCTGCTTGCCCGTGTAGAGCACCGGGTAGTGTTTCTCCAGCCGCTTCGCCATGTAGTTGGCGTTGAGGATCGCCACCTTCGTCGCCTTCGTCAGCCCATCCGCGGCCATCAATGCGATATAGACCCAGGATATGGGCAGGATGCTGGCGCTGCCGTAGGGGGCGGCCGAGACGGGGCCGATGGATTCCTTCCCCCCCAGCTTCGTGATCGGATGGCTCGGCAGGAAGGGGGCCAGGTGCGCGGCCACGCAGATCGGGCCGACGCCAGGCCCGCCGCCTCCGTGCGGGATGCAGAAGGTCTTATGGAGATTGAGGTGGCACACGTCCGCCCCGAAGTCGCCGGGCCGGCAGAGCCCGACCTGCGCGTTCATGTTCGCGCCGTCCAGGTAGACCTGTCCGCCGTGCCCGTGCACGATCTGGCAGATTTTCCGGATGCCTTCCTCAAACACGCCGTGCGTGGAGGGATAGGTCACCATCAGGGCAGCCAGCTTGTCGTGGTGAGCCTTCGCCTTGGCCTCCAAGTCGGTTAGGTCCACGTTGCCGCTGCCGTCGCAGGCCACGGGCACGACGGTCATGCCCGCGATGATGGCGCTGGCCGGATTAGTCCCGTGGGCTGAAACGGGGATCAGGCAGATGTCCCGGTGCCCCTCGCCGCGGTGTCGGTGGTAGGCCCGGATCGCCATCAGCCCGGCATACTCGCCCTGTGAGCCGGCGTTGGGTTGCAGCGACGTGGCGGCAAACCCGGTGATCTCGGCCAGCCAGTCCTCCAGTTGCCGGAACAGTTCCTGGTAGCCCAGCGTCTGCTCCACGGGAGCGAAGGGATGGAGACGGCTGAAGCCCTTCCACGTGATCGGAATCATTTCCACGGAGCCGTTGAGCTTCATCGTGCAGGAGCCGAGCGGAATCATCGAGTGGACGAGCGACAGGTCCTTGTCCTGCAGCCGCTGGATGTAGCGCGTCAGCTCGTGCTCCGAGTGGTAGCGGTGAAAGACTTCGTGCGTCAGGTACTTGCTCGTCCGCGCCAGGTGTTTGGGATAGCCGAGGGTGATCTTGCCGGCCAGCTCCTGCACCGTGAAGGTCACCGGGTGCCCCCCGGCGAAGATCTCGAGCATGGCCCGGACTTCCTCCGCGGTCGTCACCTCATCGAGCGAAATCGTGATGAACCCGTCCTCGTGGCGGCGGAAGTTCATGCGACGTTCCGCGGCGCGGGCGACGATCCGGGCCACGGATTGATGCGGGGCCCGTCCCATCGGCCTGATTTTCAGCGTGTCGAAGCTCGGGGTCGGGCCGACTTCGTAGCCCAGGCGGCGCAGTCCCTCGGCCAGGAGGACCGTGAGGCCGTGCACGCGCTCGGCGATGCGCCGCAGCCCTTCGGGGCCGTGATAGACCGCATACATGCTGGCCATGATGGCCAGCAGCACCTGCGCGGTGCAAATATTGCTGGTGGCTTTATCGCGGCGGATATGCTGCTCGCGGGTCTGGAGCGTGAGCCGGAAGGCGCGCCCGCCCGCCGCATCCTTGGACACGCCGACGATGCGTCCCGGCATCTGCCGCACATAGTCGTTCTTGCACGAGAGGAAGCCCGCATGGGGCCCGCCGAATCCCATCGGCACGCCGAACCGCTGCGTGGAGCCCACGGCGATGTCGGCGCCGAACTCGCCCGGCGATTTCAGCAAGGTGAGCGCCAGGAGGTCCGTCGCGACGACCACCAGCGCGCCGGCCTTCTGGGCCCGTTCGATCAGGTCGTGATCGTCCCGGATCGTTCCGTCTGTGGCCGGGTATTGCAGCAGCAGGCCGAAGAGGTCCTGCTTGGCAAAGTCGATGTGCTCGATGCTATCCACGTGCAGCCGGATCCCCAGCGGCTCCGCGCGGGTCTGCATGACCGCGATGATGTGCGGATGGCAGTCCCTGGACACGAAGAACCCGTGCCGCTCCGCTCCTTCCCGCCGCGTGATACGCATGCACATGGTCATGGCCTCCGCGGCCGCGGTCGCGTCATCTAAGAGTGAGGCGTTGGCGCAGGGGAGGCCGGTCAGGTCCGTGACCATCGTCTGGAAATTGAGCAGGGCCTCCAGGCGGCCCTGGGCGATTTCAGCCTGGTAGGGCGTGTACTGGGTGTACCAGCCGGGACTTTCCAGCACATTCCGCTGGATGACCGGCGGGGTGATGCAATCGTGAAACCCCATGCCGATGAAGGAGCGGAAGACCTGGTTGCGATCATGCATGGCGCGCAGCTCGGCCAGCACGTCGAACTCGCCCCGGACGGCGCCGAACGTGAGCGGCTGTCGCATCCGGATGTCCTCCGGCACGACTCCGTCGACCAGGGCATCCAGCGACTTGAGGCCCAGCGTCGCCAGCATTTCCTGCACGTCGGCCTCGGTCGGCCCGATGTGGCGGTGCACGAAGGTATCGGTTGGATTCAGGAATGATTGGGGACTCATGGGTCTCCTGATTAAGGGGACAGGCACCGCGAGGCGGAGCCGGTCCCCACATTTTGCATGGCGGGTGGGATCGGAAGCAAGGCCTCTCTTGCGCCTGCGCTGTTCTTACGCCATGATGAAGACAGACATGATACGTAGTTCATCCTCGGCGGCATGAAGATTCACGATCTGCTCATCGTTGGTGCCGGGCTGGCCGGCATGCGGGCGGCCCTGGCGGCCCCGCCTCAGCTCGACGTCGCGCTCGTCTCCAAGGTCCATCCGGTCCGCAGCCACTCGGTGGCCGCGCAGGGAGGCATCAACGCCGCGCTGGGCGAGAATGATTCCTGGGAGGCCCATGCCCTCGACACGGCCAAGGGCGGCCAGTACCTCGGCGACCAGGACGGCATCGAAGCCATGTGCCGGGAGGCGCCGGAGGACATCCTGGAGCTGGAGCGCATGGGCGTCATCTTCAGCCGGGATGCGCAGGGCCGCATTGCGCAGCGTCCGTTCGGGGGAGCCGGCTTTCCGCGCACCTGCTACGCGGCCGACCGCACCGGCCACGCGATCCTGCACGCAATGCACGAACAACTTATGAAGCGCGGCTGCCACGTCTACGAGGAGTGGTACGTGACGTCGCTCATCGTGGATGAGGGCGTCTGCCGGGGTGTCATCGCCTGGGATATCGTGAATGGCGGTCTGCACGCGATCGGCGCGAAGGCGGTGATCCTGGCCGCGGGCGGGAGCGGCCGCGTGTTCCTCACGAGCACCAACGCGGTGATTAACACGGGCGACGGGATGGCGCTGGCCTACCGGGCCGGCGCGCCGCTCAAAGACATGGAGTTCGTGCAGTTCCATCCCACGACCCTGAAGGACACGGGCATCCTGATCACCGAGGGGGCCCGGGGCGAGGGCGCCTACCTGCTGAACACGCTGGGCGAGCGGTTCATGAAATCCTATGCCCCGGAGCAGATGGAGCTGGCCACGCGCTCGACGGTCTCGCTGGCGATCGGGCAGGAGATTCTCGAAGGACGCGGAGTGGACGGGTGCGTGCTCTTGGACCTGCGGCACCTCGGGCGGAAAAAGATTCTGGAGCGGCTGCCGCAGATCCGCCAGTTGTCGGTGGAGTTCGCCGGGGTGGACCCGATTGAATCGCCGATTCCCGTCCGGCCCGGGGCGCACTATCAGATGGGCGGCGTCCACACGACGATCCGGGGCGAGACGCCGCTGCCCGGGCTCTACGCCGCCGGTGAATGCGCCTGCGTGAGCATCCATGGCGCCAACCGGCTGGGCGGGAACTCCCTGCTGGAGACGGTTGTGTTCGGCCGTCGGGCCGGACGGCAGGCGGCCGAGTATATCGCCACGGTCAAGCCCAGGGCCCTGCCTCATGGCGCGCTCAAGCTGGAGGAGGCGCGCCTTCGGCGCCTCATGGACAACCAGGGACCGGAGCGGGCTTGGCAGGTGCGCGATGCCCTGGGGACGGTCTTGAGCACGAACCTGGGCATTTTCCGCACGAAATCATCCATGACCGGGGCCTTGCAGCAGATCCGTGACCTGAGGGACCGGGCGGACCGGGTGCGGCTCGAGGACAAGGGATCCGTGTTCAACACGGACCTGGTCCAGGCCCTGGAGCTGAGCTCGCTTGTCGACATCGCGGAGACCATCGTCGCCGGCGCCCTCGCGCGGGAGGAAAGCCGTGGCGCACACTACCGCGCGGATTTTCCCACTCGTGACGACGCGAAGTGGTTGAGGCACACGCTGGCCGTGCAGACACCGGAGGGCCCGCAGCTCTCCTATTCCCAGGTGACCATCACTCAATTTCAGCCGAAGTAGACTAGGCGCGAGGCACGAGACTCGGGGCGCGAGAGCATGAGAATCCTGGTCGTGGAAGACGAAGCCAAGGTGGCCTCCTTCATCCGGCGGGCGTTGGAGGAGGAGAGCTACGCCGTGGACCTCTGCGCCGACGGGGCGCAGGGCCTGGCAATGGGCGAGGGCGGGGGATACGACCTCATCATCCTCGACGTCATGCTCCCGACGCTGTCCGGCATCGAAGTCCTGACGGCACTGCGGCAGCAGAAGATCGGCACGCCGGTCCTGATCCTGACGGCCCGGGCCCAGGTCGAGCACAAGGTGCGCGGGCTGGATGCGGGCGCCGACGATTACCTGACCAAACCCTTTGCCATCGAGGAACTGCTCGCGCGCGTGCGCGTCCTGTTGCGGAGGGGAAGCGGCGCGGCGGCGGGCACGCTCCAGGTGGATGACCTCCTGCTCAACCCGGCCACGCGCGAGGTGACCCGCGGCGGACAGAAGATCGACCTCACCACCAAGGAATACGCGCTGCTGGACTATCTGATGCGGAACGCGGGGCGGGTGCTGACCAGGCCGATGATCGCCGAGCATGTCTGGAACCAGGACTTCGACACCTACACGAACGTGATCGACGTCTACGTGAACTACCTGCGCACCAAGATCGACAAGGGCCATGCCCGCAAGCTGATCCACACGGTGCGCGGCAGCGGCTACGTGCTGAAGGTGGACGCATGACGCTCCGCGTACGCCTGACCCTCTGGTACGGGACGGCACTCGCGCTCGTCCTGGCGGTCTTCGCGGTGGTGCTCTATGTCGAAATGGCGCGCGAGTTGCGCGAACAGGTGGACCAGTCCCTCGAGAGCGCGGCCGCCGCGGCCGTCCGGTCGCTGGAGCAGACGCGACACAGTCCCTTCTCGCAGTTCGACGACCTGGCCGCGCAATTTCCCGACCTGGCCGTGGTGGACAAGTTTTTTCAGTTTTTCAGTCCCTCGGGCGCGATCACGATCCAGTCCCCGCACATCACCCGGCACGACATCCCGCTGAGCCGGGTCGCGCTGGAGCAGGCGCTGCAGGGCCGCTCCGTGTATCAATCCGTCAGGTTTTCCGGAGAAGCGCCGCTGCGCCTGATCACGGTGCCGATCAGGGCCGGCGGCACGCTGGTCAACATCGTCCAGGTGGGGACGTCCCTGCAGCCGGTGGAGGAGGCCCTGCATCGGCTATTGCTCGTGCTGGCCGTGATGCTGCCGGTCGCGCTGGCCGTCTCGCTGGGCGCGGGCTGGTTTCTGGCCGGCCGCGCGCTCAAGCCGGTCGGGAGCATCACGCAGGCCGCCCGCCGGATCGCGGAAGGGGACCTGAGCCAGCGGCTCGCCGTGCCGTCGGCGGCCGATGAGATCGGCACGCTGGTCGCGACCTTCAACGACATGATCGCCAAGCTGGATGCGTCCTTCCAGCAGGTCCGCCGGTTCAGCGCCGACGCGTCGCACGAGCTGCGGACACCCCTGACGGTCATGAAGGGCGAAACGGAGCTCGCCCTGCGCCGTCCCCGCGCGGCGGAGGACTACCAACTGGTGCTCGAGAGCAATCTCGAGGAAATCGACCGCTTGACGCGGACCGTGGACGAACTGTTGTTTCTCTCGCGCGCCGATCTCGGCGAGGTCAAGATGGCGTCCCTGCCGGTGCGGCTCGATGAGTTGATACAAGACGTGCACAAGCAGGCCTCGGTGCTCGGCCAGGAGCACGGCGCGCAGGTGTCGCTGGGACCGCTGGCGTCCGCGACGGTCCTGGGCGATGAGTTGCGGCTGCGGGAACTGCTGCTGAATCTCGTCGACAATGCCGTGAAATACTCGAAGCCGGGCGGCCGGGTCGAGGTCGGCCTGGCCGCGGACGGCGGCTGGGCCAGGCTGTCCGTGTCCGATCAGGGGATCGGCATCGCGCCCGAGGCGCAGGCCCGCATTTTCGACCGGTTCTACCGGACCAACGAGGCCCGCACCCATGCGAAGCAGGGGACGGGCCTGGGCCTCGCGATCTGCAAGTGGATCGCCGAGTCACACAAGGGCCGGATCGAAGTCCAGAGCGAGCCCAACCGGGGCTCCCGTTTTACCGTGGTCCTCCCCCTCACCATCGAAGATTAGACAGATTTAATCTCCCGTTAATCTTCCCTTCATCTTCGGTTGTTATCCTCCAGGTCAGATGATCAGGAGGAACCCATGAGCTGGCTGAGCAAACGGGTGCAGACGGCACGCCGCCGCGGGAAGAACGGGATCACGCGCGCGGCGGCTATTCTAAAGCGGCTGCGTGTCCGTGCCGGAGAGATGAACTCGTCACGGTTTCTGTCCGGCGCGATCAATGACCAAAGGGAGCAAAGGGCTCCGGTGCAATCCAAGCACAATGAATAGGAGGGACTGACATGAACACACAGATGAGAACGGGTTTATGGTTGATCTTCGGAGTGTCGCTGATCAGCCTGGCGGTGGCCTGGGGCGGCCCCATCACACCCGGGCCGCACGCGGTGAGCGCGATCACCGCACCGGCGGCCGTCACGGCGCCGGGCCTGCCGGCGCAGGGCTTCGCGGACATTGCGCAGGCGGTCACGCCGGCGGTGGTGAACATCGTGGCGGAGCGCATGCAGTCGCGCGATCCACGCGAGCAGATGGAGGAGCTCTTCAAGTTTCCGTTCCCCTTCGGCCCGCAGGGCCCGAAGGAATTTCACGGGCCTCGTGTTCCGCGCGGGATGCCTGAGATGCCGGAACGCCATGGCAGCGGGCAGGGGTCGGGCGTCATCGTGACGCCGGACGGCTCTGTGCTCACCACCAACCACGTCGTCGAGGACGCCAAGGAGCTGACCGTGACCTTGCCGGACAAGCGTGAATTCAAGGGCAAGGTCGTGGGCACCGACCCGAAGACGGACCTGGCCGTCGTCAAAATCGACGGGAAGGACCTGCCTTACGTGCCCTGGGGCGACTCGAGCAAACTGCGGGTCGGCGAGTATGTGCTGGCCGTCGGCAATCCGTTCGGGCTCAATTCCACGGTGACGCTGGGGATCGTGAGCGCCCTGGGCCGCGGCAAGATGGGGATCACGCAGTACGAGGATTTCATCCAGACGGACGCGGCGATCAATCCCGGCAATTCGGGCGGCGCGCTGGTCAACACGAAGGGGGAGCTGGTCGGCATCAACACGGCGATCTTTTCCCAGACCGGCGGCTACCAGGGCGTGGGCTTCGCGGTGCCGACGAGCATGAGCAAGCCGGTGTACGAAAGCCTCGTGAAGACGGGCAAGGTGACGCGCGGCTGGCTGGGCGTCCACATCCAGGACGTCAACAAGGACCTGGCGAAGTCCTTCAAGCTGACCGAATCGAAGGGCGCGCTGGTGAGTGACGTGAAGGAAGACAGCCCGGCCGACAAGGGCGGCCTCACGGCCGGCGATGTGATCATCAAGTACCAGGACAAGCCGGTGGCCGATGGCGTGGCGCTGCAGCGGCTGGTCACCAAGACGGCGGTCGGTACCAAGGCCTCGGTCACCGTCATCCGGGACGGAGATGAAAAGCAGATGGAGATCACGATCGGTGAAATGCCGGAGCCGGTCAAAATCGCCATGGCTGACGGCGAGGCCGGCAAGCAGGCGCTGGCCGGGGTAACGGTCCAGGACCTGGATCGCCAGACGGCCAAGGAACTCGGACTGACCGGGAAGGTCCAGGGTGTCGTGGTCACGGGCGTGGAGCCGGACAGCGGCGCCGAGGAGGCCGGCCTGCAGCGGGGCGACGTGATCAAGGAGATCAATCGCAAGCCGGTCAAGTCCGTGAAGGACTTCGAAAAGCTGGCGTCCGACGTCCAGAAGGGTGAACGGCTCCTGCTGCTGATCAACCGCAGGGGAGCGTCGCTGTTCCTGTCGGCGAAGGTGTAACAGGAAGTGATCAGTAAACAGTGATCAGTTATCAGGGTAGGTCCTGAAAATGATCGGCCCGCTTCTCTCGCTGGGAGAAGCGGGCCGATTGCTGTCTAACTGAAAACCAAGAACTGAGAACTGACAGCTCTCGTTTCAATTCACGATATGGCCGACCAGGTCGAACGTCGTCGCGTCGGTGATCGTGACCTTCGCGAGATCGCCGGGTTTCGCACTGCCATCATTGATATAGATGACCCCGTCGATTTCAGGTGCGAGGCCTTCGTGGCGGCCTTCCAATACGTGTTCGGTGTCCTCCGACGCGCCGTCCACCAGCACTTCAAGCGTCCGTCCGATGAACGCCCGGCTTTTCGCCAGCGAGATCGGTTCCTGCACGGCCAGTAGTTCATTCTGCCGTTCCTGCATCAGCCCCCGGTCCACCTTGCCGTCCATCTGTTCCGATGGCACCCCTTCTTCGTCGGAAAACAGGAACGCGGAGACGCGGTCGAATTCCATGTCTTCGAGATAGGCTTTCAGTTCTTCGAAGGCCGCGTCCGTCTCGCCGGGGAAGCCGACGATGAAGGCCGTGCGGAAGGTGAGGCCAGGGATGCGCGCGCGGAATTTATCCACCAGCGCCGTGATGTCGGCCTTCCCGCCCAGCCGGTGCATGCGCTTGAGCATCGCGTCGTTGATGTGCTGGAAAGGCATGTCGATGTACTTGGCGAGCCGTTCCTCGCCGGCGTAGAGATCGATCAACTCGTCCGTCACCTGCTGCGGATAGAGATAAAACGGGCGGATCCAGCGCAGGCTCTTCACTTTCACCAATTCGCGGAGCAGCGCCGTGAACCCCTGCCTGATGCCCAGGTCCACCCCGTAGTTCACCGTGTCCTGCGAGATCAGGTTGAGTTCCTTCACGCCCTCGGCGGCCAGCTGATTTGCCTCGGCCACAATGGACTCGATCGGCCGGCTCCGTTGCCTGCCGCGCATGATCGGGATGGCGCAGAAGGCGCAGTTGCGGTTGCAGCCCTCGGCGATCTTCACGTAGGCCGTATGGGAGCGGCCCAGCCGGACGCGCGGCGCCAGCTCGTCGTACAGGTAGGGCGGCTGGCTGATGAAGACGCGCTTGTGGCGTTTCTTCGGCGGCCATAATGATCTGCAGATGTCGGCGATCTTGCCGTTCACGCCGGTGCCGACCACGCCGTCCAGCTCGGGCAGTTCCTTGAGCAGCTCTCCCTGGTACCGC
>JBFGRH010000039.1:0-12195 GCA_041563795.1 Nitrospiraceae bacterium
ACAATCTGGCGTCCTAACCAAGCTGAACGACGGCCCCGTTAAGATACGAGTACTGGATGAAGATGGCACAGAGGGGAAAAAGGCCGTAAGAATAATGAATGAGCCCTCGTTCGCCGCTGCCGTCTCGCTCCCTGCTCCGCTCTCCTTCCCAACGCTGGTAGGCGGAACAGGGATCGAACCTGTGACCTCTGCCTTGTAAGGGCAGCGCTCTACCAACTGAGCTATCCGCCCGAATGTTCAAAATTGCCGAGTACTTGCGGATGGTATCAAGGCCTCTTCGGGTTGTCAACCGATGGGAGCCGCATGACGCGTGCCGCGGCACACGTGTCGAGCAAAACAAGCAGGATGAGGCGTTCTTTAGCCCCGACCACTGACGTTCGCTGCCCGTCACGCGTCACGATTTCACGTTCCGGCTGCGCGCTTTTCGGGGAAATAACTCGCGATGCACGTGCTTGAGGCGCGCCCGCTCGACGTGGGTGTAGATCTGGGTGGTCGAGATGTCGGCATGGCCGAGCATCGCCTGCACGGATCGCAGATCCGCCCCGTGGTCGAGCAGATGCGACGCAAACGAATGCCGCAGCATGTGCGGAGAGATCGGCTTGGCGATGCCCGCCTGCCGCGCCCGTGCGCGCAGCAGCTTCCAGAATCCCTGCCGCGTCAATCGTCCTCCACGCCTGGTGACGAACACGTGGGGCGACGTCCGCCCCTTGAGCAACGGCAGGCGGGCCTCCTCCAGGTACCGTTCCAGTTTGCGCCGGGCCGGATCCCCCATCGGCACCACCCGCTGCTTGTTGCCCTTGCCGCTGACCAGCACGTAGCCGATGTCCAGGTTGAGGCGGGCCAGGTCCAGCCCCACGAGCTCCGAGACGCGCAGCCCCGTGGCGTAGAGCAGCTCCAGCATCGAGGCGTCCCGCAGGTGTTCCGGCTTGTTGCCCGCCGCGACACGAAGCAAGCGGTCGATTTCATCCGCCGAGAGCGTCTTGGGAAGCCGGAGCCAGCGCCGCGGCGTGGTGACATCCGCCACGGGATTCTCCCGCACGAACCGCTCCTTGCACAGAAACCGGAAAAACCCGCGCAGGGCCGAGACGCAGCGGGCAATCGAGGCGGGCGAGAGCTTCTGTCGCGACAGGTCCGCGACAAACTCCGCCACGATCCGCCTCGTCACGCGCGCGGGATCCCGGATACGCCGGGCGTCGAGGAACGCCGCCAGCTTGGCCAGGTCCTGTCGATACCCCTCGAGCGTGTTGCGCGCTACCCCGCCCTCGATCCGCAATTCGCTGAGATAGCGGTCAATGAGCGCGAGCGTCTTCATGGGATCGCCGCGACTATAGCAGGACGGTTAAGCCTCTCGCCATATTCGTGATGGTCGCCTCTCCACGTACGATGTGGTGAATTGGCGATCCGGTGAAATGGGCCGGAGCCATACGCTTCCAACAACATCACCAACTCTCAAGATCACCCAATCATACTTTCCTGGCCTTCTTGACACCCTCCCGAACGCCTCCGTATAGTGCCGTTGCAATCGGACGGCTGTCCGTTGCACCACCGATGCCGAATCCTCCTGGCCCACATCGACACGCCGTCTCCCTGCTCCTCCTCGTATCCATGCTCATGTTCACCGGCCCGGGGGCGGCCCCGCTCGCGCAAACGGCCCCGCCGAGCGCGCAAAGCGAACGCGCCGCGCAGATCGTGATCGAACAGGCCCAGGGCCTGATCAACACCCACCAGTATGATGCGGCCGCGGCGGCGCTCAAAACGTTTCTGGCCGGCTATCCCACCTCCGGCTACGTGGACGACGCCTATCTGATGTTGGCCACCGCATTGCTCGACAACAAACAGGCGGCGGAGGCGCTGTTTTACCTGGAACAGCTGATGACCGACCATCCCTCCTCGCCCCTGATCGGCCGCGCGCGCCTGCTCCTGGCCACCGCCCACGCCGATCTCGGCAATCCGGACGAGGCACTGGCCACCCTGGCCGAGGCGCGCAGCCTCGAGGACTCGGTGGAGATCAAACGCGAGGCGCTCAAGGCGAGCGGCGAGATCCTGATCACGAAAGGCGACTACCCGCATGCGATCCAGGCCTGGCTGGACGAGCTGAACCTGACGCCTGAACCCGATCAGCCCAACGTGCGAACGCGGATCCGGTCGCTGATCCGGGACCGGATGGACCGGAAAGCCCTCCACCGGCTGCGGGACGCGTACCCCACGACCTTTCCCGGCGACCTCGCCCTGATCCGCCTGATCGAACTGTATACCAACCGCGGGGAAGACCATCAGGCGGAGCGCAATCTACGCATCTTCCTGAATCGGTTTCCGGCTCACGAGTATGCGCCGACCGCCTTGGAGTCGCTGAAGGCGTTCAAGGGCCGGCTGAAAGCCAGCCAGTACGTCATCGTGGCGCTGATCCCCACGTCGGGGCGGCACAGCCAGTTCGGCAACGAGGTCTACAACGGCATCAAGCTCGCCCTGGAGAAGGGCCGGGAAACGCTCGGCCTCACGTCGGTCGGCCTGGTCGTCATCGACAGCGAAACCGACAAGGCCCTGCTGCGCTTTCAGCTGGCGGAGACGATCGCCGAATACAAGCCGCTGGCCGTGATCGGGCCGCTGTTTTCACGGGATCTCGCGCTCGTCGCGGAACTGGCGGAGAAAACCGAGACGCCGTTCCTGACCCCCACCGCCTCGCTGGCCGACGTCCGCCGTCTCGGCACCTATCTGTTCAACACCTCCACCAGCTTTGCGCAGCAGGCCCATCGCCTCGCCGACTATGCCATCAAGTACCTGGGCTACAGCCGGTTTTGCATTCTCTACCCCGAGACGACCTACGGGCAGGAACTGGCCCGCCTGTTCGCCGAGGAGGTCCGGCTGCTCGGCGGGGAAATCATCGCCGTCGAATCGTACAAGGAATCGGAGATGGACGTCGGGGCCCAGATCAGACGCCTGAAGGCCGAGGACCTCAAGCGTCACGGGGTCGCCAAGAACGTCCCGATGAGCAAGGGCGGCGTGCGCGTGGTCTACGAGCCGGGCTTCGACGCCGTGTTCCTTCCCGGCCGCTCCTCCCAGATCGGCCTGCTGACCTCCCAGTTGTTGTTCTACGACATGAAGGTGGGGTTCTTGGGCAACAGCACCTGGAACGGTCCCGATCTGCTGCGCGTCGCCGATCGGACGATCGAGGGCGATATCTTCGTGGACGGGTTCTTCGCGGACAGTTCCAACCCGACGATCCACGACTTCGTCGTGCGCTACCGGCTGCGGCACAAGGCGGACCCGACCAGTTTCGCGGCGCAGGCCTACGATGCAGCCAGGCTCGTGCTCGACGCCGCGATGCGGGGCGCGACGTCGGGGCGCGAGGTCCGCGATCACTTCATGGACAGTCCCGACCTGCCGGCCCTCAGCGGCCCGGCCTCCTTCAAGCCCAACGGCACGCTCGACCGCCGGCTCTTCGTCATCGAGGTCAAAAAGGGTAAACTGGTGCAGGTAGATTGAGGCCGGAATGAACTCGCTGTCGAACATACTGCACACGATTTCCTACATGGGGCTGCCGCTGCTGCTGGCCATGGTGTTCCACGAATATGCGCACGGGTGGGTCGCCAATCACTACGGGGATGCCACCGCCCGCATGGCGGGACGGCTGACGCTGAACCCGCTGGCGCACATCGACCCCTTCGGCACGATCATCTTTCCGCTGATGTGCCTCTTGCTGCCGGGCGGCTTTTTCCTGGGCTGGGCCAGACCCGTTCCCGTGAACCCGGCCCGGCTGCGCAACCCCCGCCGCGACATGGCGCTCGTCGCCGCGGCCGGACCCGGCATGAACTTGCTGCTGGCCATCGCCAGCGGATTCTTTCTGAGCCTCCTCCTGTCCATCGATCCCTCGCTCATGGCCTCCTGGCCGCCCCAATCCGGACAGGCGCCCCGGCGGGATCTCCTGGGCATGCTGCTGTTGCCGCTCGCGGCCATGGCGCTCTACTCGGTCTTTATCAATGTCCTGCTCATGGCGTTCAATTTGATCCCGATCCCCCCGCTCGACGGCGGGCGCATCCTGACCAGCCTGCTGCCCGAGCAGCCGGCCCTGGCCTTGAGCCGGCTCGAACCCTACGGCATGCTGATCCTCGTCGCCCTGATCGTGTTCGATCCCCAGATCCACGTGATCCGGACCATCACCGGGACACTGGTCGGCCTGATGGCCGGGACGATCCTCTCCGGTACCGGGGTGATCGAATGAGCCCGCAGGCGTCCGGCAAGCCCCGGGTGTTGAGCGGCATGCAGCCGAGCGGGCTGCTCCACCTGGGAAATCTGCTCGGGGCGCTGGACAACTGGAAGGACCTTCAGGAAAAGTACGAGTGTTTCTTCTTCGTGGCCGACTGGCATGCCCTCTCGACGAACTACGCGGACACCTCGCGGATCAGGGAATTCAACCGCGAGCTGCTGACCGACTGGCTGGCGGCCGGCATCGATCCCGATCGCGCGACCGTGTTCATCCAATCCCGCATCCCCGAGCATGCCATTCTCTACGTCCTGCTCTCGATGATCGTGCCGATCCCCTGGCTGGAACGGAACCCGACGTACAAGGAGAAGCAGGAGGAGATCAAGGAGAAGGATCTCTCGACTTACGGCTTCCTCGGCTATCCGGTGTTGCAGGCCGCGGACATATTGCTGTACAAGCCAGACTACGTGCCCGTCGGGAAGGATCAACTGCCCCACCTGGAGCTGACGCGTGAGATCGCCCGGCGGTTCAACAGCCTGTACCGGCCCGTCTTTCCCGAGCCGAAGGAGCACCTGACGAAATTCCCGAAAGTCCTCGGCACCGACGGCCGCAAGATGAGCAAGAGTTACGGGAATACGATCAACCTCTCCGATGCCGAACCGGTCGTGCGGCAGAAGTTGAAGACGATGGTGACGGATCCGGCGCGCGTCAAACGGACCGACAAGGGCAATCCCGACGTCTGTCCCGTGTTCGATTTTCACAAGATCTTCTCGACCCCGCAGACGATCGAGCTGGTCAACCGGGACTGCCGAACGGCCGCGATCGGCTGCATCGATTGCAAGAAGCTGGTGGCGGATGCCATGGTCACGCGGCTGGCCCCGATCTGGGACGGCCGGGCGCGACTGACCGCCACCCCCGGCCAGGTGGACGAGATCGTCCGCGAAGGCAGCCGGCGCGCGGCGGCGGTCGCGCACCGGACGCTGGAGGAAGTCAACGAGGCCATGAAGATATGAGAGGGGCCCTTATGCACACTCGTCCTTGTTCATTCGCCTTGCCGCTCGCCGGCCTGGCGCTGCTGCTGTCGGGCTGCGCCTCGCTCATCCACTCGAATCACCAGTCGGTCAGGATTTTTTCCACGCCGAGCGAAGCCAAGGTCGTGGTCGACGACCGGGTGCATCTGACGACGACCGGCACGGTCAACCTGAGCCGGTTCACCGACCATACGGCCGTGATCGAGAAGGACGGCTACGAACCGGTCACGCTGAAGATCGAACGCTCCATGTCCAAGCGGGTCTGGTTGAACGGCTGGTGCCTCGTGTTCGCCTACTGGTGCGTGCAGAGCGACCGCGAGGACGGCGGGTACTGGACCTTCGATGATGATATCCACGTGACGCTGACGAAGCGTGCCGCGGGCGCGGACTCCCCCCCGCCGCCGATCCCGGCCCCATGACCTCAGGCGCCGTCCGGTTGAGCACGGACCGCGTCCCGCCGTCTTGACTTCACAGAGCGGCCTGAGTACGATGCGGCCCTCGATGCCGGTCCGCAAGTCGGCCGGCATTTTTTGTTTGTCTGACTCACGAGAACGGAGCACAATTACCACATGAGCATTCGGATCGGCATCAATGGCTTCGGACGGATCGGGCGCAACGTGTTGCGGGCCTCGCTGGGCGACTCCACGCTGGACATCGTGGCCGTCAACGACCTCACGGACGCGAAAACGCTGGCCTATCTCCTGCAATATGACTCGGTACACGGCACGCTCGAGGCCAAGGTGGAAGCCCGTGACGACGCCATTCTGGTGGACGGGAAACCCATCAAGGTCCTCGCCAGGAAGGATCCGAAGGAACTGCCGTGGAAGGACCTTGGCGTCGACATCGTCATCGAGTCCACCGGCCGGTTCACGGATCGCGAGGGCGCCAGCAAGCACCTGTCGGGCGGCGCCAAGCGGGTGATCATCACCGCCCCGTCCAAGGATCCGGACGTGACGGTGGTCCTGGGCGTCAACGAGCAGACCTACGATCCCGCCAAGCACGCGATCGTCTCCAACGCCTCCTGCACCACGAACTGCCTGGCCCCCGTCGCCAAGGTGCTGCTGGAGCAGTTCGGCATCAAGCACGGGGTCATGACGACGATCCATTCCTACACCAACGATCAGCAATTGCTGGACCTGCCGCACCGGGACCTGCGCCGCGCCCGCGCCGCCGCCCTCTCGATGGTGCCCACCAGCACCGGCGCGGCCAAGGCCCTGCACCTGGTCCTGCCCCAGCTCAAGGGTAAGCTCGATGGATTGGCGATCCGCGTCCCCACGCCCAACGTGTCGCTCGTGGACCTGTCGGTGGAAGTGGAGAAGGACTGCGACGTGGCCGCGGTCAACGGCGCCTTCAAGCAGGCGGCGCAGGGTCCGCTCAAGGGCATTCTCAAGTATTCCGAGGACCCGATCGTGTCCGTCGACCAGAACGGCGATCCCCATTCGGCCACGCTGGACGCGCCGCTCACGGTCGTGTCGGACCGGCGCATGGTCAAGGTGCTCGCCTGGTACGACAATGAGTGGGGCTATTCGTGCCGCGTGCGCGACCTGGTCAAGTTCCTGGCGTCGAAATCCTGAGTCCGTCCCGACCGTCTCACTACGATGAACCTGAAAAAGCAGACCATCGAAGACGTCAACCTGCGCGATAAGCGCGTGCTCATCCGGGCCGATTTCAATGTCCCGCTCGATGAGTCGCTCCAGATCACGGATGACACCCGCATCCGCTCCACACTGCCGACAATCAACCGAGCCGTCGACGAGGGCGCCCGCGTCATTCTCTGCTCGCACCTGGGCCGCCCCAAGGGCCCCTCCGACACGAAAAACAGCCTGGCGCCCATCGCCAAGCGGCTTCAACGGCTGCTCGGCAAGGAGGTCGCATTCGCGCCGGACTGCATCGGCCCCACCGCGGAGGCGCTCGTCGCCAAGATGAAACCCGGCGACGTGCTGCTGCTGGAGAATCTCCGCTTTCATTCCGGGGAGGAAAAGAACGACGAGGCCTTCTCCAAGGCCCTGGCGTCCCTCGCGGACGTGTACATCAACGATGCCTTCGGCGCAGCGCACCGGGCCCATGCCTCGATCGTCGGCGTCACGAAGTTCGTCAAGGTCTGCGCGGCGGGCTACCTGCTCAAGAAGGAAATCGAGTACCTGGAAGGCGCCGTGGCCAACCCGATGCGGCCGTTCGTCGCCATTCTCGGCGGGGCGAAGGTGTCCGGGAAGATCGGCGTCATCGAAAACCTCGGCAAGCGCGTGGACAAGGTCATCATCGGCGGCGGCATGGCCTTCACCTTCATCAAGGCCATGGGCATGGAGATCGGCAGCTCGCTGGTCGAAGACGACATGCTCGACTTTGCGCGCGGCATCCAGGAACACGCGATGTCGCGGGGCGTGAAATTCTACCTGCCGGTGGACTGCGTCGTGGCAGCCAGCCGCGAACCGGGCGCGGAAACCAAGCTGGTCCCGGTGCAGGAAATCCCGAAGGGCTGGTACGGGCTGGACATCGGCCCGGCCTCCGTCAAACTGTTCAGCGAGGCCGTCCAGAATGCCAAGACGATCCTGTGGAACGGCCCGATGGGCCTGTTCGAGACGGACGCCTTTTCCCGCGGCACGTTCTCGCTCGCGCACGCGGTCGCCAACGCCTACGCGCTCACGATCGTCGGCGGAGGCGACACCGCGCTGGCCGTGCACCGTGCGGGCGAATCCGAGAGCATGTCGTTCATCTCCACGGGAGGCGGCGCGGCCCTTGAGCTGCTGGAAGGCAAGGAACTGCCCGGCCTGGCCGCCCTGCCCGCCAAAGACGCGTGACGCCCCCCTTGCGCCGGCTCCCATCGTCGGAGGTCCCGTGCCCCGCCCGCTGATCATCGGCAACTGGAAGATGCACAAGACTCCGTCGCAGGCCCGGACGCTGGTGCGCCGGTTGGCGGCATTGGTGCCGAAGAACGCCCGCGCCGAGGTGGTGCTGGCACCCCCCTTCACCGCGCTGCAGGTTTCGAAGCAGGCCGCCGCGCGGCGGTTTACGCTGGCCGCGCAGAACATGCACTGGGAAACCGAGGGCGCGTTTACGGGCGAAGTCTCCGGGCCGATGCTCAAGGCGCTGGGCTGCCGCTACGTCATCCTGGGCCACTCGGAACGCCGGACGCTGTTCGCTGAAGACGACGCCGCCATCAACAAGAAGGTTCTGGCTGCGCTCAAGCACAAGCTGCGACCGGTTCTCTGCGTGGGGGAATCGCTGGACGAACGCAGACTGGCCGCGACAAGCAGGGTGGTCACCCGACAGCTTCTGCGAGGGCTCAACGGCGTATCCAGAAATGGCGGCCGGAGGGTCACGATCGCCTATGAGCCGGTTTGGGCGATCGGAACAGGCGTCGCCGCCTCGCCCGAGCAGATCAGCGCCGTACACAACTCGATACGGGCCACGCTGGTCGCAGCGTGGGGAGCGGCTGCGGCCAAACAGGCGAGAATCCTGTACGGGGGGAGCGTCAAGGCGGCCAATGCGGCGACATTCCTCGCCTTGCCCGAGGTAAACGGGGCGTTAGTCGGCGGCGCTTGTCTCGATCCCAGGTCCTTTGCTAGAATCATCGCTGCCGCGAAGTCTGCAGGACGATAAGACACTCACGGATTTTGGAAGGAGCCCCATGTATACGCTGGCAGTCGTGATTCACGTGCTGGTTTGTTTTTTGATGATCGCATCCATCCTGCTGCAGTCCGGCAAGGGCGCCGAGATCGGCGCGGCCTTCGGCGGGTCCAGCCAGACCGTCTTCGGCAGCCGCGGCCCGGGCACATTCCTGAGCAAGGTCACCGTCGCCGCCGCCGTCGTCTTCATGCTGACGTCCCTCGGCCTGGCCATCCTGTCCAAGGAGCGGACCTTCTCCTCGACCGTCATTGACGTCAACCAGCAGAAGTCGTCCTCCGCCCCAAGCCATTCCGGCGACGCAAGCCACGACGCCCCGGCGGCCGAGACCACCACACCCCCGCCGTCAGAACCGGCGAAACCGTAGTAAAGAAGTTATCAGTCAGCAGTTTTCAGTCGTCAGTTAAGTTAAGAGGAGTGAAGAGCCCTCCGCGTGGGGCCCTTCCCCTGAAGCTGACGACTGATAACTGAACACTGCTTACCGGCAGGATGTGCTAGACGCGGGTCAGCCAGGAGGCGTGGGTCTTGTCCTCCCCACGCACAATTTCGAAGAACTTCTTCTGCAACGCTTGCGTGATGGGGCCCGGCTTCCCGCTGCCGATCTTGCGCCCGTCCAACTCACGCACCGGAGTCAGTTCCGCCGCCGTGCCGCAGACGAACACCTCATCCGACACGTACATGGCATCGCGCGTAAACCGCTCTTCGGCCACGGGGATGTTGCGCTCGCGCGCCAACTGCATCACGGCATCGCGGGTGATCCCCTCCAGAATGGACGTCAACGGCGTCGTGATCAGCCGCCCGCGGCGGACGATGAACACGTTCTCGCCCGTGCCCTCGGCCACATACCCGTCCGCATCGAGCAGGATCGCCTCATCATAGCCATCGGCCTTGACCTCGCGCTTGGCCAGGATGGAGTTGACGTAGTGGCCGGAAATCTTGGCGCGCGCCATGGCCGCGTTCACGTGATGGCGCGTGAACGTGGAGATCTTGGCGCGGATGCCCTTCTCCAGGCCCTCCGGGCCCAGATAGGTCCCCCACTTCCAGGCCGCGACCGACACGCGGATCGGGTTGTCGCCCGGATTGAGCCCCATCGCCCCGTACCCGATATAGACGAGCGGGCGGATGTAGCAGGCCTCCAGCTTGTTGACGCGCACGGTCTCCACGATCGCTTCCGAGATCTGCTTCTTGTCATAGGGCATCGTCATCATCGCGATATGGGCCGACTCGAAGAGGCGATCGACATGCTCCGGCAGCCGGAAGATGGCGGAGCCACCCGTGCCCTTGTAACAGCGGATACCTTCGAAGGCCGCCAGGCCGTAATGCAGGGAGTGGGTCAGGACATGGACCGACGCGTCCGCCCAGTTGACGAACTTCCCGTCCATCCAGATCTTGTCGCTGGGTTCGAGCATGGTTGCCGGGTCCCGAACGCGGCCATTGCGTGACTTGATCGGACTATAGCAGCGCCCCCGAAGAACCGTCAAGCGAACGGTGCCCCGGCGCCGCTTCAGGCGTCGCGGCTTCTCACAAGAAGATTGATCGTTCGGAAGTAATTCGGTAAGGTAGCGCCGCTTACTCCACCTCTATGCCGGAACAGCCCCAAAAGATCGGACGATACGAAATCCGCGGCACGCTCGGCCAGGGCGCCATGGGCGTGGTCTATCAAGGCTGGGACACCCGGCTGGAAATGGACGTCGCCATCAAGGTGTTGCTCGCCGACCCCAAGGATTCTGCGACGAGCGAGGAACTCAAGCGGCTCGTGCGGGAGGTCAGGATCAGCCGCCAGCTCAAGCACCCCAACATCGTCTCGGTCTACGACGTGGACGACGATGAGGCCACCGGCCGGACGTTCATCGTCATGGAATTCATCCAGGGCGTGCCGCTTGGATCGCTGCATACGAAGAAAGTCCTGAGCTTCCAGGACACGGTCGCCCTGATCGGCCATGTCGCCAACGCGCTCGACTACGCATCGCAGGCCGGCGTCGTGCACCGCGACATCAAGCCGGCCAACATCCTCGTGGACCTGGAGACGCTGACCCCCAAGCTGGTGGACTTCGGCGTGGCGCGGCTCCAGGGGGCCAGCATGACCCAGGCCCAGAGCCTCCTGGGTACGCCCCACTACATGTCCCCCGAACAATGGCGCGGAGAAGTCGCCGATGGGCGATCCGATTTGTTCTCGCTCGGAGTCGTGCTCTACGAGCTGCTGACCGGCCAGAAGGCCTTCGCGGGCGAGTCCCTGCCCGCGATCATGACGGCCGCGCTGGCTCCCAACACGCCGGCGCCCCCGGATACGGTGCGCCCCGGTGTCATTCCACCCGCGTTGAGCCGCGTGGTGATGCGCGCGCTGGCCAAGAATCCGAACGACCGGTTTGCCCGCGGCATCGAGATGCAGAAGGCGCTGGAGAAGGCGCTCACGCAGCCTCAGCCTGCCGCCCCACCGCCGGCTCCGGCGACCCCGCGGCTGGCCACTCCGGCCCCGAAGCCGGCCCCGGCGCCACCGGTTCAGCCGACACCGGGCTTCTCGACCGGCGGGCTTGCCTTAAAGGTCAGCGAACCGGCGCAGCCGTCGGAACAGGAGGCCGAGGAAGCCGGAGGAGGGAAATCCTCCCCAACAGGCAGGGGCAGATCGCTGCCCTCTGGTGTCTTGCCCGTGATCCTGGCGCTGGTGGCGCTGCCGGTGGTCGGCTGGGTCGGCTGGCCCATCGTCAAGGCCGCACTGATGCCGACCGTTGCAGTTCACGTGGGAGTGCTCAGGCAGTCCGAACAGGGCGCGCCCTCCGTGCTGAAGCAGGGTGATTCGCTCCTGCCCGGCGACCGGATGGCCGTCTACGTCAAGCCGAAGGACACCACCTATGTCTATGTGCTGCGCGTCTCGTCCACCGGCGAAGTGAGCAAGCTGTTTCCCAGCCCATCGGTCACACCGCAGGAAAATCCGGTCCTGGCAGGGACGGAACTCTGGCTCCCCTCTCCCAACAGCATGCGCAACTGGTTTTCGCTCAACGACAAGGCCGGACCAAGCGAGGTAATCGTCATCGCCACCTCGGACCCCTTGCGGCGGCTCAACGATCCGATCGGTCTCCTGTCGGTGATGGGCCGGGTCGGGCCCCAGACGGATGACAAATTGCTGGATAACCTTCCGCGGCTGCAATCCAAGCTGACGGTGGGACAGCACCGGGGCAGCTTCGCCGTCAAGGACGGCTCCGTCACCGCACCGACGCATTTATTGGAAGGAAACGGGGTGGGGCTTTACTACCGGTTCCAACTAAATCAGTTGTAAGATTTCTTCTTCAAGGATGTTCAAAAAGGTCGTTCAGCGAGGCCGCAGGGAGCTCGGCGACTGAG
>JBFGRH010000040.1:0-11968 GCA_041563795.1 Nitrospiraceae bacterium
GACCGCATGAGGAAAAAGAACTTGGCGACGTCCGCCCCGACTTCATCGACGACTTCGCGCAGGGTGACAAACTCGCCCGCCCGCTTCGACATCTCGACCTTCTTGCCGCCCCGCATGAGGGTCACCATCTGGACCAGCACGACGCGCAGCCGGTCCTTGGGATATCCGAACGCCTCCACGACGGCCTGCATGCGCGGAATGTACCCGTGATGATCGGCCCCCCACACGTCGACCAGCTGTTCATACCCGCGCTGCAGCTTGTCCCGGTGGTAGGCGATGTCGGAGGCCAGGTAGGTGTACTCGCCGTCCTGCTTGCGGATCACCCGGTCCTTTTCATCGCCATAGGAGGAGGACCGGAACCAGGAGGCCCCCTCCTGATCGAACAACAGGTCCCGTCGCCGCAATTCGTCCAGCGCCGCCGTCACGGCCCCGGAAGACAGGAGCGAGGCCTCGCTGAACCAGGAATCAAACGTGACCCGGAATGTCCGGAGATCCTCCCTGATCACGTGCATCATCTCGCGGTAGGCGAACTCCTGGCACCGTTGCTGGGCCTCAGCTGCCGGAAGATCGGCCAACTCCGTGCCGAGGCTCTCGTGAAGCCGTTCCGCCAGGTGATCGATGTAGGCGCCCTGGTAGCCATCTTCGGGCAAGGCGACGGTCCGGCCGTGGCGCTGCTGGTAGCGGGCATAGACCGACTGGCCCAGCAGTTTGACCTGCCGGCCGGCGTCGTTGATGTAATACTCGCGCGAGACGTCAAACCCGGAGGCCCGCAGCAGATTGGCGACCGCATCGCCCACCGCCGCGCCACGCCCGTGGCCGATGTGCATGGGGCCGGTCGGGTTCGCGCTCACGTATTCGACCAGCACCCGACGGCCCTTCCCGAGATCATTGCAGCCGTAGGCGCCGCCCTCCGTTTCGATCTGGGCCAGCACGTTCCGCCAGAGATCCCGCTTGACCGTCATGTTCAGGAAACCGGGCGCGGCGATCTCCACGTGATCGAAGACGGCACGGGGCTGGTCGAGATTGTCCAGGATGGTCTGCGCGACGTCCCTGGGAGCACGCCGCTCCTGCGAGGCGAGATTCATGGCGATGGCCGTGGCCAAATCACCCCATTCCGGTCGCTTGGGGAGGTCCAGTGCAATGGGTGGCCAACTGTTGATCGTGAGCTGCCCTTTTTGGCTGGCCTGCTGCAGGGCGTCCTGCAGTGCGCTCGTGACGCGATCACGCACAATATCCCGAGGCACCGCCCCCTCCTAACTCTGCTTGTTTTCAGAGGAAAAAAACGATTTCGGGAATCTAACATAACTGATGCGGGAGAACAAGGTGACGGTGGTTACAAGGGCGCGGGCACTTCGCCCTTGGCGACGGCCGCAAACAATCGTTCGTCGCATGCCGAAAGTATGCGCTCGGGGGATATCCGGAGACAGGGCTTGTCCGCGCAGGCCCTGACCGCTTCCCATCCGTCGCATCCGCAGGGCAATCCGGACAGCACCGACACGTGTGCGCCACGGGGAGCCCAGCGCCGGGCATCGGTCGGGCCGAAGAGTGCAAGGGTTGGGACGGCCAGGGCGGCAGCCAGGTGCGTCAGGCCCGAGTCGTGCCCGATGAAGAGGGTTGCGTGGGCCAGGAGACCGGCCATCCGATCAAGCTCCAGCCCGCTGATCAAGACCGGCCCTGACGCGCACCGGTCGACCACATCCCTGGCCACGGCCTCATCCGCGGGGCCCACCGCAAGCGTGACTGGAATCTTTCGGGAACGCAGCCCGTCCACGACCGCAGCCAGGATGCCCGGCGCAATGCACTTGTGAGGGCTCCCGCTGCCTGGATGGACCATGACGAACCGGGTACCGGCGAGCCCATAGGCTCGCAGCGATGCCCGCCCTTCCTCCTTGATGGCATCGGGCAGTACAAGGTGGCCTTCCGTGGCCCTCGGTTCAACTATTCCTTCAAGCGTCCTCAGCAGGCGATCCCCCTGGTGGATTTCAGCCATTTCAACGGACGCCGATTGAATGACCCTTTTAGCCACTCCAAAGGCCGCCAGCTGGCTGTGCAAACCGCCGGGATCATCCATCCAGCACAGGGCCAGATCGCAGGCCCTGAGCCATTCGCTTACGTCTGGAGGCGTGGATTCGACCCCGCCCAGCAACCCGGAAAGGGCCGGGCCCTCCAGGGGGAAGCACCTGTCGGCTTCGCCGCACACCCGAAGCAAGGCCCCTGCGTCTCTCCGCACAATGAGGCCCAGGGCATGGTCGGGATAGGCAGCCCGAAGCGCGCGCAGGGCCCGCCTGGCCAGGAGCACGTCGCCGAGGGCACCCGGATGGACCACCAGCAATGTCCGTCTCATCCCCATGGCCTCATTCAGGCGCGGTCGTGGCCGTTTCGAGCCAGCAGTTTTCTGGCAAATTCCAGATCAGCCGGTGTGTTGATGTTAAAAAACGACAGCAGTTGAGGATCCATGTCCAGAAAATCCTTCTCGGGAACCAGTTCCACGGTCAGGCCGGCGCTGTCCACCAGCTCCTGCACTTTCAACCGATGCGCCGTGACCATGCGCTCCAGGTGCGGCAGGCAGGCCTTTGAGTAGACGGCATGCATGGGTTGCAGGCCTGTCGCCAGCTGGGGCATGACCACATCCGCCTGTGCGCCCAGTCCGGCAAGACGCCTGATCACCTCCTGGTTCAGGAAGGGCATGTCGCACCCGACGGCAAAGACCCGCGGGTGGCTGGCGGAAGACAGTCCCGTGTAGAGGCCTCCCAGTGTGGCGCAGTCGGGAATGAGATCCAGCACGACCCGGACTCCCTGCCCCGTCAGCTGGGGCAGGGGCTCGGCGACCGCGACCAGCACCTCCGGAAAGAGACGCTGGAGCACAGAGAGGGCCCGGTGAAGCAAGGGCTGCCCGCCAAGCTCAAGATACCGCTTGTCCCGGCCCATGCGCCGGCTCTTCCCCCCGGCCACCAGCAGCCCGGTCATATTGGGGATAGTCTCGGGCACACCGCATCCTTATCTGAAAAAAAAGAGGGGGTGGGTCAACCCCACCCCCTCTTGTGGATTCCCACCGTAGGAAGGACTCTTAGACCTTGCCCTTCTTACGATTGGCCCGTCTGGTCAGAATCCATCCTTCCAGGACCACGATACCCACCGCGATCAACGTCGGATAGATATAGGTCTCTTTCGGGATCGGCGGCTGCAGGACGAGGTAGTAGAACGCGGACACGGCCATTTTCCGGCCCGCATCGCCATTGTGCCCGTCCCACGCAAAGAACACCGTGGGGATGTACTTGCCGACCTCGAACTTGACGTCTTCATCGTAGTCAGCTTCGAGGGGCCGCTTGATGATCAGGCTCCACTGGCCGTTCTTCCACTCGGCCTTGGCCAGTTTCAACTGCTCCGTGTAATCATCACGCTCGTCAAAGGGCGCATCCCAGCCGGTGCCCGTGAAGGCCCTGAGCGACCCGTCGGCCTCCCACTTCACGATATCCACCGGATACTTTTCGTCACCCCACAGGTACCGCGGCTTCTCCGGCGGAGGCAGCTCCTGCCACTTGACCGGGAATTGGAACGCGAAGGCATCGTTGTACACCGGGAACTTGTTCTGCGCCGCGGCGATCGACCCTGGCTCGCCCGTCTTGGGCGGCTGTTCCTTCACCACGCCATAGGTCTCGACATTCACCTCGTAGGGCTCCCAGGGAATCTCGGTCCCCGCGTCCTTGGCCACGCTCTTCGACCGGTCATCCCACTGGAAGAGGAACGCGATCTCCTTGTCGTTGTAGACCGACTTGATCCAGACGTCGTCGATACGATTGACGAAGTTCCTGGGCTTGTGCGTGATCTGCCCGCCGAGCAGCACGATGCGGCGCTCACGATTCTTCCACATGTCACTCTCAGGATCGTCTGAAATCTCTCCCTCGACCGCTCCCGAAAGGAAGACGAACTTGATTTTCGGCTTGTCCGTCAAGGGATCGATCTCCAGCGGTTTGCCATTGGCATCCCGCTCGCAGAGCGAGTTGACGAAATTGGCGATGTGCCACCGCTCTTCGACCGTCGTATTGTCGGCAAACGACGGCATCGGCGTGCCGTTCACACCGGTCGAGAACGTGCGGAAGATGTTCTTCACGTTGTACGGATCCTGGCGGCTTCCCCGGAAGTTCCAGCACTTGTGCCAGTCGGCCGGCTGGATCGAGAATCCCCAGTCATCTTTCAGGTTGAAGGCGTTGCCGTCGCCACGCCCCGTGGCTCCATGGCATTCCACGCACTTCTTGTCGACCACCAACTGCTTGCCCTTCTCGATGCTCTCCTCGCTATACTTGACCTGCGTCTTGAGCATCTCGTCCCAATTCATGACCGTCTGAAACTCGGTCTCCTGGTCGTCAAATCTCCGGTCCTTCACGAGCGTGGTGGTCACGAACGACAATACCTGTAACCGCTGCTCGTCCGTCAGAATACCCTCCCAGGACGGCATGGCCGAACCGGGCAGACCGTGCGTCACGGTTTCGTACAGGTCGTTCTGGCCCTTGACCGGCTTCTTGGCATCCCACAACGGCAACTCGCCGCTCGCCGTGTGCCGGATCTTGAAGGTGCCCTGGTTGAAGTTTCTCGGACGCGGCCAGAGGCGGTCGGCGGCGGGGCCGTCGCCCGCGCCATCCACGCCGTGGCACCAGACGCACTTGGTGAAATAGACGCGCTTCCCGGCCTCGATCATTTCAGCCGGAGGCAGCGGCGCCAACACACCCTTCTTGAACCCGACCGGAAGGTCGCTCCCGGCTTCTTGCGCAAAGATCGAAACCCCGGCGCTCCCTGACACCATCGTGACCGCCAACGCAGTCGCGAGAACCAGGACCGCTTTAATCGTCAACCCAGCTTGCTTCATGGTGTTATACCCCTTCACCAATTGAATGCGGATTAATCCCACGTCCGCGGATAATAGCCCGTGTGCCAATACTCGAACAGGACCACTTTCCAGATTTCATCGGTCGTCAGGTGCTGCTCCCATGGGGGCATGACCGAGGCCCAGGGGAACCCTTCACGGGGAAGGCCGATGCCGCCCTTTGAGACGCGCCAGAAAATGAAGGTCTCCTGCAACTGGGCGATCGTTCCGGGATCGGTGAAGTTCGCCGGAATCGGGTTGAAGGCAAAGGCATGCAGCCCGCGACCGTTCAGGTTATCGCCATGACAGAAGTGGCAATTCTGGAAGAAAATCTCACCGCCCTCACGGACGTTCTTCAAGTAGCCCTCGGCTTTCGGATCCCACGGGTTGGAATTGGGCTTCATGAGTCGGCCCATCGACTGCTCGACGATATGCTCGTTGGTGTACTCCTGATCGTACTTGCCTTCCGGATTGACCCGGTACGGATTCTGGGAGGTCTGCAGCACAAAGGTCTTTCCGTGCACCTTCGTGCTGGCCGGCGGCGCCGGATGCACGGTCCGCAACTCGATCGGCTCATCCACATCGGCACCGGCTCCCTGCGGAATGAATGACTGATACGAAAATCCCCAGAGCGCGACCGGAATCGCGATCAAGAAGAGCGTCCTGATCATCTTGAGTCGAGGCGTGGCCGCATCCATCACGTTGAGGATCGGCTGCCGGAACTTCTTCCAGTCCTCCTCGTTGCTCGACACCCACATGAAGACGGCCACCATCGTGACCGTGCCATACATGGCCCGCACGCTGAACGGGATGGGCGGATAGACGCGGTACTTGAGGTACAACAGAATGAAGGCCACGAAGCCGATCCCCTGCCAGAATCTTGGGATCCCCATGCCCATCGAGCCCAGCATGTAACTGAGCCCCGTGAAGCCCGCCACAAAGAGCGCCAACTCCATGATCATCTGCATGGGCATGTAGCCTTCCACCAGGTGCACGGTGTCGGCCTTGACGACCCCGAAGATCATGCCCAGCAATATGAGCGACGCAATCGCTCCGATTACTGCCCCGACTGACATTATTGCTTTCATCTGTTGACTCCCTTTAGTCCGTGTAACGGTATCCTATGAAATCTTGGGTGGCGGGGCTCCCGCTTTCACCTGAGACAGATAGTCCACAATCTTTTTCAACGCACCGGCGCTCAACTTCTGCCCGAATATCTTGGGCATCGTGTTGTCGGGGAAACCCTTCACCACGTAGGCGCTGGGAGAGATCACCGATTCCATGATGTAATCCTGAGTGTTTTTTGCCGTACCCTTGTAGCCCGGATCATGGATCCGCTGTGGCGCATTCGTGCCCTCTTCGAGCTTGGGTCCGATGGTCCCCACTGCGCCGTCGATCCCGGGGATGGTGTGGCACGTTACACACTGGGCCTTGGCAAAAATCTGGTCAACTGTCTCGGTTCCATCCGCCAGCAGGGCACCGCCCGCGCCAGCAGGTTTGTCCTCCTGAAGCTTCGGCCGATCGGCTTCAGGGACAAATTTCTCATAGGACTTGATAATTTCCTCGTAGGACGGTGGCTCCATACCCTCACGGACGTACAGCCAGGTATCCACCGCCGCCAACTCAGGCAGGCTCAGCGAGATCGGTGGCTTATGAATCTTCGGCATCTGGCTCTCCCGATCATTGGAGCCCTTCAGCCCGAACCCGGCCACCACGAAGCAGCTCGGACAGGCATGCGACTCGGCAATATACTCCTGGACTGTCGTCGCGGTCCCGCACCCGGGGCAGGATTCCTTCTGGACCGTGTCACGCTTGTCCGGCGCACCCTTGTGATACCGGGGATCCTCCAACCGTTCCTTCGCGCGCTCCGGGACGCCGAACAGATTCGGAGCCCGCTCGCTCAGGAAGCCCTTCTGGAAACCATGGCACAGCGGACATTGACCCTTGCCGATCGCGCCCTGCACGGCGCTCTGTCCGATACCGCCGAAGATGATCTTTTCTCCCTCATCGGCCAACTGCTGCGGGGTCATGGCATCGAATTGCAGTTTGACTTCCTCCGGCGGGAATCCCCCCTCAACCTGGGGCAGCCAGTTCCCGTAGCCGGACAGCGCCGCCGCGACGAAGAACATGAACCCGCCGATCTTCAGAAGTGCGCTGACCTTGGAGAAATAGAGCGCCATCATGAAGGTCGTCGCCGTAATCATGACCAGCGACACAGGGAGCAGGCGGGACTCACCGAAGAAGTTGATCTTATAATTGGCGATCGCCATGAAGACCATGAGCGTCGCGACCATGCCGATGAAGACTTTGAACGCCCCGTCCTTGTTCCCTTTGGTGAAGTGGTAGACCAGCAGCCCGGCCAGGACCACCAGCACCCCCCACCCCATACCCAATGCAGATACCAGCAACTCTTTCACTTCACACCCTCCCTAACCCTGCCCCCGCTTCGCGGGGGCAGGATCATAAGATTTCACGCAAAGTTGACCGAGGATTAATGTCCGTGCGCTGGCTCAGGCACCCGACCAGGGGCATGGGCCTTGGCTTCGACCGGCGCTTTCTTGACTCCTAATGTTCCAAGCCAGAAAACGAACAGAATGCTGATCCAGAAGAACAACACGTTGAACGAAATCATGTTGGCCGCGAACCCGACCGTGTGCGTGTAGGCCCAGGGCGAGTTGTCGCGCATGATCTCATTGACGTGCCAGAACAGCCGCACCGATGACCGGATATAGCCCATCAATCCCATCATCCAGGTAAAGGCCGTGGCCAGCATGATGATCGCATACTGCGAGCGGGCGGAAATCTTGCCCCACTCGATCGGGCCCATCTGCTTGGCGCCCTTCAGCATGACGCCGTTCAAGGCGGTCATGAAGAAGAGACACGACAGTGTTGTAGCGACCTGTGGAACCGAGAGTCCGACTCGGACGTTGGCGGGAATATAGTAGCCGTAAATGGCCAGCCAGATGATGTTGACGTAGGCCATGCCGAAGAACACCCCCATGAAGATGTTCCCGAAATTCTTCCAGGGCACCATCGGCTCCTTATTGCCCCGCATGTACCAGACGAAGCTCAGCACCGTCGTGGTGATAATCACGTTGATGCCGCCGTTCTTGGCCGACATGACGCCATAGTTCCCCAGCACCGGGTGCTGCTGACCGCCCATCGCCTTCAACTCCGCCGGCGTCATCACGATCGTATGCGGCGTAATAAACACCAGGAACCCGACGACCAGCACGAACACCAGGTACTTGATGTACCGCTGATACTTCTCGGCGCCCCGCATCCGACCCAGCGCCTGCCAGAGATAATAATTGGTGCTCAGGAACAGAATGCCGATCATGGTCGCCTGGATGATAAAGAGCCACGCCAGCAGGCCGCCCATGAGCGTGATCCCCATCTGCTGACGGTACGCGTACACTTCGCGCATCAGCCAGTAGCCGGCAAACGGCAGCGGGATCAGGAACGCCACCGCGATGGCCATCGCGATGTACCCCATCCAGTCATAGTGGGCGCGCTCCTCGTCGGTTTTCGCCGAGAGGAAACGATAGGCCGCATAGGCCGCGACCACGCCGCCGCCGAAGGCCATGTTGCCCAGGATGCGGTGCACGTTCAGCGGGTTCCACAGGGCCGTGTGAATCACGTGCCAGATGTTCCCCAGGAAACGGCCCTGCTCATCCACGCCGGCCGGGGACATCATGAACCCGATCCAGGAATTCGCCAGGAACATGAGCACGGTTCCGATCACGTTCAAGATGACCGACATGCTCAAGTGGATCCACTTCAGGAACCCCTCCTTCATCTTGTCCCATCCATAGTAGTAGATGTAGAGGGTGCCGCTCTCCGCCACGAACATCAGCGCATAGATGTGCATGACCGGGCGGAAGATGCTGGAGAGATACCCGAAGAATGCCGGATACAGAGTCAGGAAGGTGAAGATCAGGATACCGCCCAGGATGGCCGTCAGCGAATAGGCCGTCAGGCTGATCTTGACGAAGTCATAGGCCAGCTGATCGTACTTCTTCGACATCGCCTTGTCCTTGGTCACGACACCCATGAACTCGATGATCATGCAGAAGATGGGTACCGCGAGAACGAAGCTGCCGTAGTAGAGGTGCTGCTGGTTGGCGAACCACAGGAGGACACGGCTCTCGAAATTGTAGCGGGGATAGTCCTTGGGGCCGTCCACCGTCTTCGGAGCCGGGGCGCCCGACACGATGCCCTCCGTCTTGTAGTAGACATCGCGCCCCTTCTCGACCTTGGCCTCCTCCTTCTTCTCCCCCTCCACCTTTGCTGCAGGAGCCGGCGGTGCCCCGCCCCCTCCGCTCGCGAGCGCATTCAGCGAAGTGGCGACCGGCAGAAGAAGGAATGCGATCATCGCGCTGAGCGCCATGATCGACCACATCTTCTTTCCGTTTTGACGACCCATGGTGTACCTCCCTACGACTGCATCAAGATTTTAAGTCCGGATGTTATTTCCTGAAAAGATACCAGTAATCCAATCCCTGCATTTCCATCAGGTAGTGATCGACCAGATGAAAATAGGCGACCACGATCACCACGGAGACCAGCGCGGCATAGGCCGTGTTATTCAGGAGGTTCATCTTTTTCCCCACGAACAACAGACCGACCCCGATGGCCAGAAGGGCAAACCAAAAAATCGGATTCGTGAAAATCATCGTGCGACTCCCTTGGAAGGAAATAGAGGACGGCTCAGCATGGACATTGAATGCCCGCAAACCAATAGAAAAACCACAGGCTCACCGCGCAGGTGATGTAGAAAATCATCTTGCCGATTTTGATCTGGGTGTCGTTCTGCGCCGAATCCATGATGTCTCCTTAGCGTGAGTTGACAGGTTTCTTATCCCTATGTTAAAGCTCTCCCCGTTCGCGCACACACTGAGGGTAGCGAGATGGGAAAAAACTCAAAAACGTTCGACATTATAGTTTTGGCCGGTATGGTTGTCAATATAATTTTAGCCGTGTTCCTCATTCTCTACTACTTTGATTTTCTTTGAGATTTTCCCCTTCCTTCCCTGGCCTGAATCCGGCCTCTGACCACCGGAAACCGCGCATCGAAAGCCGATCGTTTCGTCCCGAAAATCGGGCACCATTTTACTCCGGCTGGTGACGCGAACATCCGTTCCCGATGTCGTATACGCACCTCCACGGAGGACTTTGTATGTCCCGAATTCAGGGCCTTTCGGGTTCTTGTCGGCGGCGGTGCCGTAGACCTCTTCTCCGTACCAATCCGCGACCCACTCGATGACATTGCCCGCCCCGTCGGCCACCCCAAACGGACTCACATCGCGCGGGAACGACCCAACCGGCGCGGTGACGTCATACCCGTCCCTCGCCACGGCCCAATTGGACGCCAGCGGGTCCAGCTCGTTGCCCCATGGCCAAAGACGCTTGTCGCCACCGCGCATGGCTTTCTCCCACTCCGCTTCGGTCGGCAACCGCTTTCCTTTCCATCGACAGTAGGCACTGGCATCATCCCACGACACATACACCACCGGCTGATTGGCCCCGCGCATGCGCTCCATGTTCTTCGCGTACCGGGACGGAGGACCGGCCTTGCGATGGTTGGTCGCCGCCACGAACGCAGCATACTGATGGTTCGTCACCTCGTACTTGTCGATGGCATAGGCATCGAGATAGACCTGCTTCACCGGCTGCTCGTCGAACCCTCCGGCAATTGTCCCGCGCGTGAACGGTCCAGCAGGAATCACGACCATCGCTTCCTCGATCGGAGCGTCGTTGACGCCGGACGTGCGCACGTCCGCCTGCGGCGCTTCCGGCAGGTCCGGTTCAATCGGTGGAAGGGAGGTTCCCCGCAGAATACCCATGATGGGGAAACTGGCGAAAATTGCCACGACGACGAGGAGCGCGATTTTGAGCCTGGTTTCGAGCATGGCCGTGGACCTCAGGCCAAGGCGAGTCGGCGCTTAGGATGTTTTCCGTGATGGCACCGGGGAAGACTCCTCCGGATCGCGGGCACAGCGGATGCCGATCGTGCTGTCGGTGCGCCAGCGCTTGGCCGCAAACCGCTTCGACAGCCTGGCATTGTGCGACGTCTCACGCCATGACCCTCCGCGAATCACTCTCAGGTCTGACACGTCCGGCCCAGGGGGGTCCCGATAGGGTGCGTTCTTATAATAACTCTCATCGTAGCTGTCCGCCACCCACTCGGCCACATTCCCCGTCATATCGTAGACCCCGTAGGGGCTGCGTCCTGCCTCGAGCGCACCGGGCGGGGCCAGATACTGAAACCCGTCTTCCTTGCCGTCCAGATTGGCCCGGCCGACTACAAACTCATCGCCCCAGGCATAGCGCCGTTTCCCCTCGCCACGACCGGCCTTTTCCCACTCCGCCTCGGTCGGAAGCCGTTTGCCGGCCCACCTGCAATAGGCCTCGGCATCCGACCACGACACGCCGATCGCCGGCAGCTCGGGTTTCAGGATCTTTGACTGGTCGTCCTCGAACACGGGAAACCCGGGCTTTTGCCGTTTGGTCATCCGGAGAAACCGATCGTATTCCTGCTGCGTGACTTCCTTCTTATCAATGTAGAAGGTCTTGAGGTAGACCTGATGCTCGGGCGCCTCATCCGGGTCGCCGTCCGCACTACCCATCGTGAACGGCCCTTCCGGGATCTGGACCATTTCGCGGCCCTCGTCTCCCACCAGGGTCTTGTACATCGAAAAGTCGCGCACCACGGCCGTCGCGACCGGCCGCTGTTCCGTCTTGACCGATGTCAGCAGTTCACGCTGCTGCTTCACCTTGTAGGATTCATGGACCAGCAGCCCGATCATCAACAGAAATGATGCGAACACAAAGATGATCGACCCGATCAGTACGCCTTTATTCTCCATGCTTCCCCAGCGCCTTTCGTCTCGCTCGTCTTACGGCTGCGAGTCCGCCGGCGGAGCCGCCTGTTTTCGTTCCGCCCACAGGTCCAGCAGCATGGAGGCCTGCACCCCGAGAAACCCTCCCATCGCCGCACCCGCGCCGGCTCCCCACGAAATTTTCTCAATCCCGGCGAGGAGCCACGCCAGCAGCCCGCCGAGCACGGTTCCGATCAAAATGCTGAACAGAAATCGCCTCCCGCCC
>JBFGRH010000041.1:0-11847 GCA_041563795.1 Nitrospiraceae bacterium
AAGAAAAACGACCTGGGCATCCCGGCATGGGACACGCCCAGCCCGATGCTGCCCTCCCCCTGGTTGATGAAATACTTTTGATCCAGCAGGTTCACGACGTCGAATCCCAGCAGGAACTTCTGCTGGCCCCCGAGCGGAATGACGTGGTTGATGGACAGATTATACGTCGTGTAGGACGGACTGTGGGTGGAATTCGTCTTGGCCCCCGTGGCCGCCGTCCGCAGCCCGGACCCGTAGAACATTTGTCCGGTGACCGTCGTATGCTCCAGGAACCGGTAAGTCGCCACGGCCGAACTGGTCAGCATCTGCGTGTGGTCGCAGAAGACGCCTCCCCTGGAATTGATGTCGTCGATTTCCTTCTGCTCCAGCAGGAAATGCCCGGACTGGAGCCCGTAGCCCTTGCACTGCCCCCACGCCACGTTGCCGCGGGCGGTGAGGTTCTCGGTCACCTGGAGCTTCAGGGCGCCGTCGATCCCGCGCTGCCAGCCCCGCTCGAAGGCAAAATAATTCAGCAGCGGCGTCGTGCCGAATTGGCCGGCGTCGGACAGGTACCGGCTCAGCTTGTAGTAGGCGGTGAGCTCAAGCGTGGCCTGGCGCGAGAGGGCATGGTAGCTGCCGACTTCGAAGTAGTGCGCCCGCTCGGCACGCACCTGGTTGTTGGTCGCATTCTCGGGCGCCGCCCTCGTGCCTGCCGTGTTGAGCTTGGCAAAGGAGATCGCCTCCAGGTTGGGCGGTGTAAACATGCGCCCGTAGAAGGCGTGAAAGACGTTCGCCTGGTTGGCCTTGTACGTCAGGCCGATCCGGGGGCTCACCTGCCCCTCGTTCCCCAAGTACTGGATCGCGTCGCCCCGCAGGCCGAGGTTGAACGTCCACCGGTCGTCCGGGCTCCACTGGTCCTGCACCCACACCTCCTGGCGCCACCCGATCAACCGGTTGTCCGCGTTGAGCCCGATCACGTTGCCCGTGGGATTGCCCGCCCCGTCGTCGGCAAACGTGAAAATGCGGGACTTGTTGACGGCCTGGGTCCGGTCAATCTGGAACCCCGTCTTGATCAGGTGCTGCCGGTTCGGCGTATAGGTGTGATCAAACCGGATGCCCCCTGAATAGGCGGTGCGGTCCTGGTCGGCGGCCGAGAACGGCTCGGTTTCTTCGCGCGTGTAGACCAGCGCATTGAACGGATCGGTCTTGAAGGTTGCCCGCGTGTGCCGGAAGTAGCCGGCCAGGCCGAAGAAGTTGCTGGCATTGACGTCGTGCCGCCACACCATGTGCCCGTATTGGTTGTGTTCCTTCTGATTTTCGTCGATCGCCTGCGAAGCAACCGGCACGTAGGCAGGGTCCTGCGCCTGCAGCAGGCCGAGAATCGTTGCATTGGCCGTCCGTCCCGGCGAGGTGGGAATCTGGTTCTTGGCGATGGCGTTCATGAACAGCCACGTGAAGTTATTGCGATTGTCATGCTGGTAGTCTCCCCGGAGGAAGGTCTGGTTCCGTTCGCTCTGGCCGTGGAACACGGAATGTCCGAGGGTCGGTGGTTCGATGCCACGGTTGGTGGCCGTATGGCTGTTGAGGACATAGTAGCGGAACTTCTCGCCGACGGTCCCTCCATATTCAAACGAGGGGTTCACCGTCTGGTTGGACCCGCCGAACATCTGCACGGAGCCGAAGCCGGGCCTTGTCCCGCTCTTGCTGGTGATGTCCACGATCGCGGCCGTCTTGTTCCCGTACTGGGCCTCCATGCCCCCCAGGATGATATCGGCCCGTTCCCAGGCGCGTGGCGTGATCACGTCGGAAAAAGTCGACGATACGGTCTCCGGGATCGGCACGCCGTCGATGCGGAACTGCAGATTCGCGTGGTCCTGGCGGATGTGCACCTGTTTCAACGCGCCGTAGGTCGCGCTGGGAATCGTCAGCAGGACGTCGTGCAACTCATTGTTGTTCCCTCGCGGAAGCTCGTCGATTTCCTTGCGGCTCACCGAGTAGGTTTCGCTCGAGGCCTTGAACTGGATCGGCGGCAGCGGCGAGCGCACCTCCAGCGACAGCTCCCTCGTCAGCGTCAACGTCAGCTTGATCGGGGGGGGCGGCTCCTCGCCGACCTTCACGATGACATACTCGCTGCGGTATGTTTCCAGCACGGCGCTCACGGAATAGGTTCCCGCATTCGTCGTCGCCACCGCAAATTCCCCCGCGTCGTTGGTCACGGTCTCGGCGACAATCTGCCCCTCCTGGTCCCGGACCTGCACGATCGCCTGCGCCATGCGCCTCAGATCCTGATTCTGAACGGACCCCCGGATCGTCTGCCCGATGGGACCCTGCGCCAGGGCACCGGCCTGTCCCACGATCAGCACGCAGGCGAGCACCGGCCCTGCCAATCTGAAAATCCCCGCCTTCATGACTCCCCCCTTCGATCGAAGTGGATGACGGTACGCGACACCGGCAGGCCGCTCACGACTGTGTGAACCTGCAGACGCCTACCGACGGCACAGACTGGTTGCGATCAGGAGAGAGGCGGAGCGCGAGGCGCGGAGGATCCGGGAAGATGAAAGGAAAACCGTGTGCGGGGAACCGGCTGAACCCATGGAAACGGCGCAGGCAATGTCTGGAGGGCGGCCGCATCCGCCGTCAGGGAACTGCCGGTATGGTGCTGCACCCACTGGCAGAGGTCGGTGTCGGAGTGTTGGTGGCCATCCATGTCGGCCGCCGCCAATTCATGGTGGACTTCCAGCGCGACGGCAAAGGGCGCCAATCCGAGGAGCACGCCGCTCACGGCCAACGGCAGTGCCGTGCGCGCCATCCACCGTAGAAAGTGCCTTGGAAGTACGAATCTCATGGGGCAAGGTTTGTAGCAAACCCGCCCGCAACCTGTCAATGTCCGGCTTTCTGAGGAGACCTCGAGCGTGCTAGGATGCCCGCACATGCTGATCGACACCCATACCCACCTGGACGATGCACGCTATGACGGCGACCGCGAGGCCATGATCGCGCGGGCGCGCGACGCGGGCGTCGACACGCTGATCACGATCGGGTGCGACCTGGCCACGAGCAGGGCCGCGGTTGAGCTGGCCGACCGCTACCCGTTCGTGTATGCCTCCATCGGGGTGCACCCCCACGAGGTCCGGCACATCGGCGACGACTGGTATGACGAACTCCGGCGCCTGGCGCAGCACCCCAAGGTCGTGGCGTACGGGGAAATCGGGCTCGACTACCACTACAACTATTCCCCGCCGAAGCTGCAGCGGGAACGCTTCCGCGAGCAAATCCTGCTGGCGCGCGAGTGCCGCCTCCCCATCGTCATTCATACCCGCGAAGCCCAGGAGGATACGATCGCCATCCTACGGGAGGAACGGGCTGCCGACTCGGGAGGAGTCTTCCATTGTTTTTCAGGAGACGCGTGGCTGGCAAAGGACGGGCTCGACCTGGGCTTCTATCTGTCGTTCTCGGGCGTGGTCACCTTCCACAACGCCGCGATGCTGCGCGAGATCGTGCAGACCGTTCCGATGGATCGAATCCTGATCGAGACCGACTGCCCCTACCTGACGCCGGCCCCACATCGCGGCAAGCGGAACGAACCGGCCAACGTACGGCTGGTCGCCGAGGCCATTGCCGGCATCAAGGGCGGGGCCTCGCCGATGAGCGTCAGCGAAGTCGGCCGGGTCACATCCGCCAATGCCCGGCGTCTCTTCAACCTCCCGACCAATTCATCTCCGGCCTGATCCCGGGTCCGCACAGGGCACCACGGCGTCGCTCGGCAGCAACCAGATAGCTGTTCTCTTGACATTCCGGGCTACACACGAGAGAATTTTCGGGCAAGAACAAGTTGTTGCATGATCACTCTTCGCTACACTCTTCTCATCGGGTCCGCCCTGGCCGTCCTCATGGTGGCGCCGGTCAGCCTCCCAGTCTCCCCGTCCGTCGATCTGGCCTTCTCGCAGGGAAGCCGATCGCCCTCGGCGCAATCCACGAGCGCGCGGGGACGGAAGGGCAGGAAGAAACCCGCGCCGGCCCCTGCCACGCCGGCGCTGGTTCGGGATGTCCGGTTCAAATCCTATCCGGACCACACAAGGATCGTGCTGGACCTTCAACGCGCCACCTCCTTCACGCAGAACCGGTTGACGAACCCGAACCGGATCATCATCGAGCTGCAAAACGCCCAATTGGGAAAAACCGCGAGGGGACGGCTGTCGGACGCCGAGTTTCCTGGCGAGATAGCCATCGCCCAGCCCCATCCGCGTTCGGTCACCATCTCGCTCGACATGAACGCGCTCACCGATTACAAGCTGCTGCCGCTGACTCGGCCCGATCGCCTGGTGGTGGACATCTTCCAAAACCACGTACAGACGAAGCCGGCGGCGCCGCCTCAGCAACCGGCCGTGGCCGATGCCTCGCCCCCTCCCTCGGCCCCGGGCGATTTGTCTGAATCCGTAGCTCCTTCTGTGGAACCTGCAGAGGCCGCTCCTCCGGTTCCGCAGGCCAAACCCACGGCCAAGATCGAGGCGAGGCCCGCACGCGACGAGGTCAAGCTGATCGTCATCGACCCGGGTCACGGAGGGAAGGACCCCGGCGCAATCGGGCGGAGCGGAATGGCCGAAAAGGACATTACGCTCTACGTGGGGCTCAAACTGCGGGACCTGATCACCAAGCACCTCAAAAAAGGCGTGCTCATGACGCGGGATCGCGATGTGTTCATCGAGTTGGAGGATCGCGCCAAGTTTGCCAACAACATGGGCGCCGACCTCTTCATCTCTGTCCACGTCAATTCGCATCCGCAGCGATCCACCAAAGGCGTGGAGATCTACCACTTCGGGGAGGCGAGCGACCGGCGAGCGCTGGAGGTGGCCGCACGGGAAAACGGCACCCCCATCAAGGACACGGGCATCGGGTGGGAGTATCTCGTGGCCGACCTGCTGACCACGAAGAAGGTGCAGGAATCGCTGGAGCTGGCCTGGACGACGAAAAAAGCGATGATCGCCCGCCTGGACGACTACTATGACGTCGAAGATCACGGCGTCAAGACGGCCCCCTTTTACGTGCTCAGGTTTACGGCCATGCCCAGCATCCTCGCCGAGATCGCGTTTATCAGCAACCCGACCGAAGAGCGGTTGATGCAGAGCGATGCCTTCCTGAACCGCATGGCCAATTCCATCTTCGACGGCATCAAGAGTTACCTCAAGCCGCTCCGCTCCGCCTCGAAATAGCGTGCCGACGTTCAAGGCCACCATCGAGTATGACGGCACGGCCTACGCCGGCTGGCAGCGCCAGCCGAATCAACCGACGATTCAAGACGCGGTCGAAGCCGCGCTCCGACGCATCACGCAGACCGACGTCTCCGCCATCGCGGCGGGACGCACCGATGCCGGCGTCCATGCCCTGGGGCAGGTCGTGAGCTTCAGGACCGAGAAACCCCTTACGCCGGACGACTGGCTCCGCGCCCTGAACGCCACCCTGCCGGTGGACATCAGCGTCGGCGCCGTCGAACTGGTATCCGACGATTTTCATGCCCGCTTCTCGGCCGTCCGCAAGCTCTATGCTTATCGCATTCTCCATAGACCCTTTCGATCGGCCCTGGAACGCACGCGGGCCTGGCACCTCTACGGCGCGTTGAACCTGGACCCCATGCGTGAGGCCTCCGGACATCTCGTCGGCAAGCACGACTTCTCCTCGTTCCAGGGACATCCGACCGACGTCGAGAACCCCATTTGCGATCTTCAACGACTGGACGTCATGAAGGACCAGGACATCGTCCGGATTGAGATCGAGGCGGACCGGTTTCTCAAACAGATGGTCCGTGCGATGGTGGGCACGCTGGTGGAAGTCGGACAGGGGAAACGCAAGCCGGAAGACGTGAAACGGATTCTCGAAGCGACAGATCGCCGCGCCGCCGGCTACACGGCGCCGGCGCAGGGCCTGTACCTGATGCGGGTCGACTACTAAGCGAGGCGCACACACAGAACGGCCCGTCCGGACCGAGTCCGGACGGGCCGTTTCTTTATCGGCTCGAGGCTGAACGATCAGGGCGTTGCGCGTTCGCTCAATCGTACTCCCTTGCCGAGCAGCTCAGGACTGCCGCGCAATTGCGGTGTCTGCTCATTGTTGTATTCGCGGCGCGCGACGCGCTCCACCTGCGGCTTCACATAATCAAACAGTTCCTGGATGTCCAACACCCCGTCCTTGTTCTGATCCCCGTCCCCTTGCAGCCCTTTGAGGAAGAAGTAGGTCAGGAGGCCGTGGCTCTTCGTCGTATAGGTGCTGGAAATCTGCTGGCCGGAACTGGCCGCCAGGACCACCGTTCTTGCCCCCGTGACCAGGTCCTTCTCGGCCGTCAACCCCATCGGTCTGGCGCCTTTGGCCAGCACCGACCGACCGCCCGCCCCTGAAAAACAGGAATCCAAGAGGACCACGACTTCTTTAGCCGGCAACTTGGCCAACGTGTCGTACAGCCGCTTAAGGGGGTAGCCCGTCGTATCGATGTAGGCCGGGTCACCGTCGTAGGGTACCAGGTAGGCATCGCCGGTCTTCGGGTTCGGCGATCCATGGCCGGAGAAGTAGATAAACACCGTATCGCCCTGATCCACCCGATTTTCCAGCCACTTCTCGAAGTACTTTTCCATGTCCGTCTTGGTCGCCCGGTCGTTGGAAAGCAACACGACATTCTCTTCCTGGTACCCCAACCCCTTGACCAGGTGGTCCCGCACGATGCGGGCATCATGGTCCGCAAATTCCGCCTTCGGAAGCCCCTGTCGGTACTGTTCGATCCCGATCACCACGGCGTAGGCAGGCCGCTTCCGGGGTGCCACGACCGCCGGCACCGCATCCACGTCGCTGGTCGGAATCATTTTCACCGCCGGCACAGCAGCCACAGCCTGGCCGCCTGATCCTCCCTTGACATACGCAGCAAACCGCCCGTCGCTCTGCACATCAGAAGCCAGAAGCCGGACCATACTCGGCAATTCCTTTTCTACACCCTCCAAGATCGACTCCCCGACCGCATTAGTCATACAGGGTACGGCAACAGGGCTCATTAGGAAGAGGGTAAAAGCCATCAGCAGGTTGCATCCCTGAAATTTCCCGCTGGATATCCAATTCCCCATTACCCGCTTTCCCTGAGACTCCTTGGCCAGAACAATTCTTCCCCTGACGTCTTTGATCGTTAGGTCCAGCTTGGTCTCGAATTGAGGCGTGGACGACATGCCACCGCTTGAAGTCACGTCGATGTTGGCTGATGCCAACAGATCGTAATCGTTGGCCTGAGACTTTTCCTGAACCACTGATACCTGCTCAAACACGATCTGCAACTCCTGTTGCAGCGCCTTCCCGATGGCCTTATAAAAATCCAAATCCATGTGGTACACATGCATGCCGGACTGTGCATCGAACGTCACTGATTTCGCGCGGTCGTCCACCAGTACTGCTACCTTGTACGGATGTTTCGGTCCTGCCTCATCACGAGGACGGTAAAAATCCTCTTTGAGCGCGCCCTGGAAGGTACAGGCCGACAGGACGAGGTTTAGTCCCAGTACAGCAAGCAGCGGAACGCGAACGCGAGCATTCATGCGAGTCTCCTTACGGACGGTTCTCCAGCTTCTTTCTGAGCTCGATGAGTTCCCGCTCCATGGCCTCGAAGCGCTCCACGATGGGATCCGGGATATTCGTGTGATCCATCGTCATTTCGGGCATGCGCTCCCCCTCCGCCTTGATGATCCGGGCCGGCACGCCGATGACCGTGGAATTGGGCGGGACGGATTTCAGGACGACCGAGTTGGCGCCGATTTTCACGTTATCGCCGATCCGGATGCCGCCGAGAATCTTCGCCCCCGCCCCCACCACGACGTGGTTGCCGATCGTCGGATGGCGCTTGCCATGCTCCTTGCCGGTCCCGCCCAACGTCACCCCCTGGAACAGGGTCACGTAGTCGCCGATCTCCGACGTTTCCCCGATTACCACGCCCATGCCGTGGTCGATGAAAAATCCCTTGCCGATCACGGCCGCGGGATGAATCTCGATGCCCGTCAACCAGCGGGCCAACTGGGAAATCACGCGCGGGAGCAGCGGAATCCCCAACCGGCGCATCCGGTGCGCCACGCGATAGGCCAGCAGCGCGTGGAATCCCGAATAGGTCAGGAGGACCTCAAGCGTGCTCGTGGCCGCGGGATCGCGGTCGAAGACGGCCCGGAGGTCCTGTCGGATCCTGCCAAACATTTATACCGCCTCGATTAAACAGACTGCCTGCGCGGCAATCGCCTCTTCACGCCCGATGGCATCCAAATGCTCTCCGCTTTTCACCTTCACGTTGACCGTCGCACGATCCACCTTGAGCACTTCCGCCATCCTTGCTCCCATCGCCCCCAGATGCGGCCCCAGCCGGGGCGCCTGGGCAATGATCACGGAATCTACATTTACCAGACGATACCCTTTTTTCGCCAGTAATCCGGAGACTTCCTCCAGCAGGACCAGGCTGGAGATATTCTTGAACTTCGGATCGGAACTGGGGTAGTGCCGTCCAAGGTCCCCCTCCCCCATGGCACCCAGCATCGCGTCGCACACCGCGTGGACCAGCGCGTCCGCGTCCGAATGGCCGACCAGCCCCTGGGCATGGGGGATCTCGATGCCTCCCAGGATCAGCTTGCGGCCCTTTCCCAATGGATGAATATCGTAACCTAGCCCGACACGCATGAACGTTCCTTTCGTTGTTCGCGACTCGTGAGACGCCCGCCGCCGCTCGGCTTCAGCTTACCGAGTCACGGTGCACTTCCCCTCCGCGAAGCCAGAATCGATTCCCCCATCGCAAGATCCTCCGGCCTGGTCACCTTGATGTTGTCGGTACTCCCCTCCACGATCGCAACGCGATGGCCCAGATGCTCGACCAGCTGCGCATCGTCGGTGGCGCGAAAGCCGTCCTGCAGGGCCTTGGCGTGGGCTTCTTCGAGGAGGGTCCGCTTGAACGCTTGCGGCGTTTGTGCCAGCCAGAGAGGTTTCCGGTCCACGGTTTCTTCGATCAGCCCGTCCGGACCGGCCCGCTTGACGGTGTCCCGCATCGGGATGGCCACGATGGCCGCGCCATGCTTCGCCGCGGCGTCCACGACCTGAGCGATCATGCTCGTGGTGAGAAACGGCCGGACGGCGTCGTGGACCAGCACGATCTCGGCCTCGCTCCCCGCGGCGGCCAGGCCCAAGCGAACCGAGTCCTGCCGTTCGGCGCCGCCGGCCACGACCTGCCGGACTTTTTTGAATCCGTACCGGTCGACGATGTCCTGCCGGCAATAGTCGAGATCGGCTTGCGGAGTGGCCAGCACGACGGCGGAGATCGCGTCAGAGGCCTCCAGGACCCGGAGGGAATGCACCAGGAGGGGCAGCCCGCCCAGCATCAGATATTGCTTGGGGGTGGTGGTCCCCATGCGATGCCCGCGCCCGGCGGCCGGCACCACGGCGACGGCCCGATTACCCACGCGCAACCTGGATTTCTTCCTTCACCTCGGCGTCATCCTTGAGGCGGGTAAAGATCATGCGCCCGGCCGTCGTTTGCAGCACGCTCGTCACGGTCACGTCCACGTTCCGGCCGATTTGCCGCTTGGCATTATCCACGACGATCATCGTCCCGTCGTCCAGGTACGCGACCCCCTGCCCGGCCTCCTTGCCCTCCTTCAGGACAAAGACCCGGATCGTCTCGCCCGGCAGCACGACGGGACGCAGCGCATTGCACAATTCATTGATGTTCAGCACCCGCACGCCCTGCAACTCGGCAACCTTGTTCAGGTTCAGGTCGTTGGTCACCACCTTGGCGCCGAGCTTCTTGGCCAGCACGACCAGCTTGGAATCCACTTCCTTCACGTTTGGAAAGTCGTCGTCGACGATGCGGACATCGATGTCCACCATCTTCTGGATCTTGTTGAGAATATCGAGGCCCCGTCGGCCCCGCGCGCGCTTCAGGGAATCCGACGAGTCGGCGATATGCTGCAGCTCATGGAGGATAAACTGCGGCACCAGGAAGGTGCCTTCCAGGAATCCGGTTTCGCAGAGATCCGCCACGCGTCCGTCGATGATCACGCTGGTGTCGAGAATTTTCTTGCTGTCCAACGCCATCGTTTCGACGGGCCGGGAGGAGCCGCCAAGCTGTTCCTGGCCGAACCGGGCGCCGAGCGTGATCCCGAGATACGGCAGGCCAAGCAGGAGGACCAACCCGCCAAGGTGAAACAGAAAAGCCTCGACGTCAAAGACCGCGCTGCCGACCCATTCAATGAGTCCGGTAAGAAGAAGACCGACGGCCAGCCCGGTCGTTCCGCCGACAATCACACCAAAGGACGCCCTGTGGAGCGCGTATTCCGCCAGCAGCACGAGCCCGCCGAGGGCCGCGCCGATGGCAAAACCCATCAGGAGAAACTCCCATTGGTTCTCCTCGCTCCGCACGAATAATGCCATTCCCGCCAGGCCACTGATGACCACAAACACCAATCGTCGTGCCATCGAGCCACCCCCTCAGTTGAATGATCGTATGAACAATCATAAGTCCAAACCCTTCAGGGTTTCAGGGTGACAAAAAAAGGTCGCCCTTGCCGCTTGATCAAGAGGAGCACCGCCCGCCCCTTGCCGAGCCTGGAGGCGGCCCGTTCGTAGGCCTTGAGTGTCGTGGCCGGCTGCCGGTTGACCTCCAGGATCAGGTCGCCTTCCTTCAGCCCGGACTCCTCGGCCTGGCTGCCAGGCCGGACCTTCACGATCACGACGCCTCGCTCGCTGGCCTCCAATCCGAATCGGGCGGCCAAGTCATCCGTCAAATCCCGTACGTCCAGATCCGACAGGGGACCCGACGACGGCACGACCGCCCCTCCCTCCTCGCCTCCGGCCTGGGCGACGTTCTTGGGCTGCTCGACGATGGCCACGACGGCGGTGCGCGGTTTCTTATCCCGGATGAATTTGACCGTGGCCTTCGTCCCGGCGACCGTCTGCGCCACCGCATTCCGAAGCTGCGCCGCGTTCTCCGTCGGCCGGCCGTCGTACTCGACGATCACGTCGCCCCGCTCCAGGCCAGCCCGTTTCGCCGGACTGTCCGCAAGCACCTCGTTGACCAGGACCCCCTTCGGATCCGGCAACCCGAACTGGGACGCCAGTTCGGGCGAGAGGTCCTGGATCGAGACGCCCAGCCATCCCCGCACCACCTTTCCGTGCTTGACCAGCTGGTCCACGACCGAACGGGCCAGATTGCTGGGAACCGCGAACCCGATGCCCATGTTCCCGCCGCTCTGACTGTAGATCGCCGTATTGATCCCCGCCAGTTCGCCGCGGACGTTGACCAGTGCGCCGCCCGAATTACCGGGATTGATGGCGGCATCGGTCTGGATGAAGTCCTCGTATTCCGCGATCCCGGCCGCCCGTCCCAGCGCGCTGACGATCCCCAGCGTCACAGTCTGCGTCAGCCCGAAGGGGTTGCCGATGGCCAGCACGAACTCTCCCACTTCCAGCTTGTCGGAGTCCGCCCAGGGGATGGGGTGCAATCCCTCGGCTTCGATCTTCAGGACGGCAATGTCGGTCTTGGCATCGGTGCCGATCAACTTGGCCTTGAACTCCCGCTTGTCGGACAGGAAGACCTTGATCTCATCCGCATTGCTGACCACGTGGTTGTTGGTGACGATGAGCCCGTCCGACTCGACGATGACACCCGACCCCAGGCCGCGCTCTTTCCGCTGGGGCGGCTGCTCAAAGCGACGGAAGAATTCATCCCCGAAAAACCGCCGGAAGAAGGGATCATCGAAGGGCATGGCATGGGGGACATCGCCACGCCCGGTCCGCGTACTGAAGACATTGACGACTGCCGGCTTGACCGCCTTGGCAACCTGGACGAATCCCTGGCTGTCGGCAGCGGAG
>JBFGRH010000042.1:0-11843 GCA_041563795.1 Nitrospiraceae bacterium
CCGTCCGGTGCCACCCGCACCGAGCGGGACAGCATGGGCGAGCTGGCCGTGCCGGCCGACGCCTATTATGGTGTGCAAACCGCCCGCGCCATCGAGAACTTCCCGATCAGCACCCTGCGTTTTCCCCGGTCATTCATCCGCGCCATGGGCCTCATCAAGTATGCCGCGGCGACCGTCAACCAGTCGCTGGGGTCCCTCGAGAAGAAACATGCCGACGCCATTCGCAAGGCTGCCCGGGAAGTCATCGACGGGAAGTGGGATGCCGAGTTCCCGGTGGACATCTTTCAGACCGGCTCCGGCACCTCCACCAACATGAACACCAACGAGGTCATCTCGAACCGGGCCACCGAACTGCTGGGCGGTACACGCGGCAGCAAGCTGGTGCATCCCAACGACCACGTGAACCAGGGGCAATCCAGCAACGACGTGATCCCGACCGCCATCCACGTGGCGGCGATCGAAACGATCGAGCGCCAGTTGATCCCGGCCCTCAAGCGGCTGCATCGGGCGCTGAACGCCAAGGCGCGCGCCTTCAACAAGATCGTCAAGATCGGGCGCACCCACCTGCAGGATGCCACGCCGGTGCGCCTGGGCCAGGAGTTCGGCGGATACGCGCGACAGATCGAACTGGCGCTCGACCGCGCCAAACGGGCGCAGACGTCCCTGCGTGAAGTCGCCCTGGGCGGCACGGCCGTGGGCACCGGCCTGAACACGCACCCTGAATTCGCCGCGAAAGTCCTCGCGCTGGTCTCCAAGGAAATCGGCTGCACGGTCGAGGAGGCGGTGAACCACTTCGAGGCCCAGTCCGCCCAGGACTCCGTCGTGGAGGCCAGCGGCGAAATGCGGACGATCGCAGTGAGCCTCATGAAAATCGCCAACGACATCCGATGGCTCGGATCCGGTCCCCGTTGCGGGTTCGGCGAAATCATCCTGCCGGAAACCCAGCCCGGGTCCTCGATCATGCCCGGCAAGGTCAATCCGGTGATCGCGGAATCCGTCACGATGGTCTGCGCCCAGGTGATCGGCAACGATGTGACGATCACGGTGGGAGGGCAGGCGGGCAACTTCGAGCTGCTCGTCATGCTGCCGGTGATGGCCTGCAACCTGCTGCAATCCATCGAATTGCTGGCCAACGCGTCCAGCAATTTTGCCGTTCGCTGCATTGACGGCATCCAGGCCAACGAACAGCGCTGCAAGGATTCGATCGAAGGCAGCCTGGCCATGTGTACGGCGCTGGCGCCGGAAATCGGCTATGACGCGGCCGCGAAAGTCGCCAAGGAAGCCTATAAGACGGGCAAGACGGTCCGGCAGGTCGCCAGGGCGCAGAAGCTCGTCCCGGAGAAACGGCTGGAAAAGGTCATGGATCCCTGGCGGATGACGAAGCCCGGCGGGCCGGTCGGCAGCGCCGGAGGATAGCCCGGCTGTGCCGTGGCCACCATCGGCGAACACTTCCCGCGCACATCGCCGGCTTACGGGCCGAGATGTTTTGACAATTCGCGGCCTTGTATGATACCGTCCGCACGTTTTTCACGCGGTTTTCCTGGATATTCTGGATATTAAGGTTATGAGCGCACCCACCGGGCATGTCATCATCGTCGTCGGCGCGGGGCCGGCAGGGATGGCCGTCACCAACATGATGGCCAAGGCCGGCCATGAGGTGATCGTCCTCAACCGCGACATCAAGTTTGGCGGGTTGGCCGAGTACGGCATCTTCCCCAGCAAGCTGAAGCTCCGCGGGGGCCTGAAGAAGCAGTACTGGGACATGCTCGAGCAGCCCAATGTCCACTATTTCGGCAATGTCTCGGTGGGAAAGGGGAAAGACCTTTCAGTTGACGAGCTCCGCGGCCTCGGCGCCAGCGCGATCGTCTTTTCCATCGGCGCGCAGGGCACCAAGGCGATCGGGGTGGAGGGAGACACGGCCAAGGGCGTCTTCCATGCGAAGGATGTGGTCTACCATTTCAACCAGCTGCCGGGCTTCGGCGACCGGCCCTTCGAGATGGGAAAGCACGTCGCCATCATCGGCGTGGGCGACGTCATGGTGGACATCGCCCACTGGCTCGTCCGCTACAAGAAAATCGAACGGGTCACGGCCATTGCGCGGCGCGGGCCGGCGGAACGGAAGTACAATCCGAAGGAAATCCGGGCCATCTGCTCGAACATGGATCTCGAGGGGTTGAAGCAGGAGTTCAACCGGATCCGGCAGCGCTTGGAGGCCGTCGGTCAGAAGCCGGACGAACTGTTCAAGGGCATCACCGACGAGTTCACCAAGTGCGAGCCCAAAGTCAGCGAGACCAAAATGGGCTTTCGTTTCCTGGCCTCGCCGAAGCGGGTCCTGGTCGATTCGTCGAACCGCGTCCGGGCCCTCGAACTCGAAGAAACCAAGCTGGAGCCGAAGGGAGACGATACGGCCGCGGTGGGCCTGAAGCAGCTCTACGAGTTTCCCGTCGACAGTGTCGTCTTCGCCGTGGGCGACAAGGTGGATGAAACGGTCGGTCTTCCCTACAAGAACGGGATCTTCGTCACCAATCCGGCCAAGACCACCAACGACCCGGACGATTCACTCTTCCAGGCTTACGATGAAGCCACGGGGAAAATCGTCGAGGGCCTGTTCCTGACCGGGTGGGCGCGCAAGGCCAGCGAGGGTCTCGTCGGGGTGGCCAAGCGGGACGGGGAATGGTGCGCGGAGGTGGTCACGCGGTACCTCGCCACGCAATCCCCGCGACCCACGGGCAGGTCCGGGGAGGTCCTCAAGAAGCTGGGCCAGCTGTTTTCCTCCCGCGGAACGCGGGCCGTGGACATCAAGGGATTGCGCGTGCTGGAAGCGGCTGAAAAAGCCCACCCGCCGAGCGGCGAGTCCATCGGCGAGTTCAAGTTCGCCACGAACACCGACATGCTGGCCCGGATCGAATCGCAGGCCGGCAAACCCCACGCGTCGGTTCGTTAGCCCGGGTCCGATACGCGGTTATTCTCCGCCCCACTTCAGTTTCCGCCTCAACACATCGTAAAACGTGCTCTCGGGGAAACGAATCAGCTTGGTCCTGTGCTTGGACGGGGTGATCGTCACCATGTCACCCTCCGTCATCGCCACACCGACCTGGCCGTCGAACGTGACCATCGCGCCCTTGTCATGGCTGGTCAACGTGACCGCCAGCGTGGCGGTGCTCGGCACGAGCAGGGGACGATGGGTCAGCGTATGGGGACAGATCGGCGTCACCACCAGCGTGTTGACCGAGGGGGTCACGATCGGTCCGCCGGCCGACATGGAGTAGGCCGTCGAGCCGGTGGGCGTCGAGAGAATCAGCCCGTCGCCCCGCAGGCTCGTCACAAACTGTCCGTCGATCGCGATGCGCATGACGATCATCCGTGAGAGCTCGCCCTTCGTCACGACCACATCGTTCAGGACCGTCGCCTCGCTGACGCGCTTGCCGTGTCGCTCCAGGCAGGCCCGCAACATCAGCCGCTCTTCGATCGCATAATCCTTCGCGAACACCCGCTCCAGTGTCTTGTAGAGCTGTTCGCCTCCGACCTCCGTGAGAAATCCCAGTCCGCCCATGTTGATGCCGAGGATCGGCACGCCACGCTTCTCGACGAGCCGGGCCGCATTCAGGATGGTGCCGTCGCCTCCGAGCACGATGACCATGTCCGCCTCGTCGGCAATCCGTCCCCCATGCCTCGACGCCCCCTTGCCCAGGAGCGCGGCGGCTTTCGGATCGAGCACGACTTTTTTCCCATGCTCGCGCAGCCACGAGACCAACTGGCTCAGCGTGGCCTTCATGTTGGGGAACTTCGGCTTGGTCAGGATCCCGATGACCTTCATGGATTCCGATCTTCTATGGACACGAGCAGACAGGCGACAGACGTGAAAGGCGAGGACGGATTGTATCGGGGGCATGAATTTCCTGTCAATGAAAGACATCCCGGCGCGTTTTTGAAATTCTCTCGGCCCTCTCGGACGGAGCAGGACCGTCGTGGTCTTGACAGAATGCCTTCCGACCGATAGAATTGCCTCAGAATTTCGATAACTTCCGTCAATCCAGTATCAATGCGGAATCACCAAAGGAGGCGGGATGTTCGAACGATTCACGGATAAGGGCCGCAAGATCATCATCCTGGCGCGCGAGGAAGCCGAGCGCCACCAGAACGACTATCTGGGCACGGAGCACCTGGTCTTAGCCATTCTTCGTGAAACCGACGGGATTGCCCTGACCATCATCAAGAAGATGGGGCTGTCCTCCGAACAGATCCGTCTCGAGATCGAACGCAACCTGCCGGGCGGCGGCACGACCATGACGTTCGGCGAGATTCCGTTCAGCCCGCGCGTCAAGAAAGTCATCGAGTATGCGGTGGAAGAAGCCCGCCTGCTCGGCCACAACCACATCGGCAGCGAACACCTCCTGCTCGGCCTCCTGCGCGAAGAGGAGGGCATCGGCGGCAAGATCCTCCGGAGCCTCGGCGCCAACCTCCTGACCGCGCGGCAACTCACGGTCACGTTCCTGCGGAAGTCCGCGCCGCGCGAACGGGATCGCAAGTCCAACACGCCGGCGCTGGATGAATTCGGACGCGACCTGACCCTGCTGGCCCAGGAAAGCCAGCTCGACCCGGTGATCGGACGCTCGGATGAAATCGAACGCGTCCTGCAGATTCTCAGCCGCCGGACGAAGAACAATCCCGTGCTCATCGGCGAGTCCGGCGTGGGCAAGACCGCGATTGTCGAAGGCCTGGCCCAGCGCATCGTGGCCTCGGAAGTGCCCGACAATCTCCTGTCCCGGCGCGTGATCGCGCTGGACCTCGGCTCCCTGGTGGCGGGCACGAAATACCGCGGCCAGTTTGAGGAGCGCCTGAAGGTGGTCATGAAGGAGATCACCCAGGCGGGGAACATCATCATTTTCATCGACGAGCTGCACACCCTCGTCGGCGCCGGCGCGGCGGAGGGCTCGATCGACGCCTCCAACATGCTCAAGCCCGCCCTGTCACGCGGCGAAATCCAGTGCATCGGCGCGACGACGCTGGACGAATACCGGAAACACATCGAGAAGGACGGCGCCCTCAAGCGGCGGTTCCAGCCGATCTACGTGCAGCCGCCCAGCGTCGAGGAGACGATCCGGATCATCCAGGGCCTGCGCGACCGGTACGAAGAGCACCATGGCGTCGAGATCACCGAGGAGGCGATCCAGGAGTCCGTCAAGCTGTCGGACCGCTACATCACCGACCGGTTCCTGCCCGACAAGGCCATCGACCTGATCGACGAAACCGGGTCCCGGGCCAAGCTGCAGACCTACGCGCTGCCGGGCGAGCTCAAGGCGATGGAGCAGGAGCTCAAGAAAGTTTCGCGCGAGAAGGAAGTGGCCATTTCGCTCCAGAACTTTGAGGAGGCCGTCAAGTTCCGCGAGGAAGAGGAACGCCTCCGGAAGCTCCTGGACGAGTCCAAACGCGAATGGAAGAAGAACCAGGAGAAGAACAAGCCCGTCATCACCAAGGAGGACGTCGCCTACGTCGTCTCCAAGATGACCGGCATTCCGCTCTTCAAGCTCGAAGAAGAGGAGTCGCAGAAGCTCCTGCACATGGAGGACTTCCTGCACAAGCGCATCGTGGGCCAGCAGGAGGCCATCTCGGCCGTCTGCCGGGCCATTCGCCGTTCACGCGCCGGCCTGAAGGAGGCCAAGAAGCCGATCGGCTCCTTTATCTTCCTCGGCCCGACGGGTGTCGGGAAGACCGAACTGGCCAGGGCGCTGGCGGAGTTCCTCTTCAATTCCGAGGACGCGCTGATCCGGATCGACATGTCGGAATACCAGGAGAAGTTCACCAGCTCGCGCCTCTTCGGGGCCCCTCCGGGCTACGTCGGCTACGAAGAGGGCGGCCAGCTGACAGAGCGGGTCCGCCGCCGGCCCTATTCGGTGGTCCTGTTCGATGAAATCGAAAAGGCGCACCCGGACATTTTCAACGTGATGCTGCAGGTGCTCGACGACGGCGTGCTGACGGACAGCCTGGGCCGCAAGGTGGACTTCAAGAACACGGTCGTCATCATGACATCGAACCTGGGCACGAAGCTCATCCAGAAGGGCGTCTCGCTCGGGTTCCAGCAGGCCGAGGCCGAGCAGAACCGCAAGATCAAGGACGACGTCCTGGCGGAACTGCGGCGCTCGTTCAGCCCGGAATTCCTGAACCGGATCGATGAAGTGGTCGTGTTCCATCAGCTGGAGAAGGAGCACCTCTTCAGCATCGTCGATATTCTCATCAAGGAGCTCAACGGACGGCTCGTCGACAAGGGCGTCCAGCTCGAGATCACCGACGAAGTGAAGCAGTGGCTCATCAAGGAAGGCTACCAGCCGCTCTACGGCGCGCGGCCGATGCGGCGGACCATCCAGAAGAGCATCGGCGACCCGCTGTCGGAAGAGTTGATCCGGGGCCGCTTCAAGGACACGCGCAAGCTCAAGGTCGTGCTCAAGGACGACGCGCCTGCCTTTATCGAGGAAGAAGTGCTGGCTGGGGTCTGAGATCGGCCCCGGCCCCACACTCGTGACGACTTCCACCCACGGTCTTCCACGCGGTCTGATGATCGCCGCGCTCTCATCGTGACATCTGCAACGCGCGCACCAGCCGCCGATCCCGTCATCCTGGCCATCGAAACTTCCTGCGACGAGACCGCCGCCGCCGTCCTCACGCGCGACGGACGGATCGCCTCCAGCGTGCTGTGCTCCCAGCATGATGTCCATGAACGCTATGGCGGCGTGGTGCCCGAGCTCGCCGCGCGACGCCACATTGAGACGGTCGATACCATCACCGCCGACGCCCTGCGCAAGGCGGGCCTGACATGGACCGATATTGAGGCCGTGGCCGTGACGAGCGGGCCGGGACTGGCCGGCGCGCTCCTGGTCGGCGTGTCCTTCGGGAAGTCCCTCGCCTACGCGCTGCGCGTCCCGCTGATCGCCGTCAACCACCTGGAAGGGCACATCGCCTCGGCCTGGGTCGACCAGCCGGACTTTCCCGTTCCCTCCATCGTGCTCATCGTCTCCGGGGGACATACCCACGTGTACCTGGTCCGTGCCGATGAAACGCTCCGATTGTTGGGAAAGACCCTGGACGACGCCGCGGGGGAGGCGTTCGACAAGGCGGCAAAGATCCTGGGGCTTGGGTTTCCCGGTGGGCCGGCGATCGACCGCCTGGCCCGAACCGGACGCGCCGCAGCCGTGAAGTTTCCCCGTGCGTATTTGCAAAGCGGCAGCCTGGATTTCAGCTTCAGCGGCCTCAAGACCGCCTTGTTGTACCACTGGCGCGACCGCGATCCGTCCGCCTCGCCGGAGACCGTGGCCGACATCGCCGCCAGCTACCAGGAGGCCATCGTCGACGTACTGGTGGAGAAGGCCTTCCGCGCGGTACGGGCCCACCGCGTCGGGGCCCTGGCGGTCGTGGGAGGCGTCTCGGCCAATTCACGGCTGCGGGCCCGGCTCGTGGCCCGGGCTGCCGAGAACGGAATCAGGCTCGCGCTGCCGTCGCTCGCCCTGTGCACCGACAATGCGGCCATGATTGCCGCCGCCGGCCGGCGCGCCTACCGGCAGGGCCGCCTGGCGTCATGGGACCTCGAAGCTTCGGCCGACCTCGCGCTCACCGCGGTCGCCGATCGTCTACCGGAACGTGTTTCCCGGACCAGCGGAAGGAGAGCCTAAGATTCCGACCATCCACGGCTACACCAACGGCCTGAAAGCCAGCCAGATCCACCGGCTGGAGCGGCTGTACCGGCGGCGCGTCCCGGTCACGTCCGTCATCAGCGCCGAATTGGCCCGGTCCTGCACCGAGCTGTCCCACGAAATCCGGCGTGAAATCGGCCTGCTCCTGAACCGGCGTGGCGCGGTGGAATACGTCTGCGTCGGGCAGGGACGCGACATGAGCCTGCCGGACCTGTCGCGGTTCCGGTCCGGTCCCCGTTCGTTGCGCGGCCTCCGCCTCGTCCGGACCTATCTGCAGAATGAACCGCTCACCCAGCAGGACCTCACCACGCTGGCCTTGCTGAGGCTCGATCTGGTGGCGGCGATCGGCGTCGGACCGACCGGCCTGCCGGCCGACATGTCGGTGGCACACATCGTCCCGCCCAACCAGGAAGGCCGGCTGCAGACCCTGCTCCCGGCCAGACCGTTTCACGCCTGGGACCTGGATTGCCAGGCGCTGATTGAATCCATCGAGTCCGACCTGGCGGATTCCAGGAGCGGGCACGACATTTCCCATGCGACCGACTCGGCGATCCTGATCAGTGCCTCCTCCGCAAGCCGGATGACACAGGAGGACCGGATGGAGGAATTGGTCGACCTGGCGCGCTCGGACAACCTGTCCGTGCTGGGCACGGTGATCCAACGCTGCCAGGCCATCAATCCCAAGTACCTCATGGGCAGCGGCAAGCTCAAGGAAGTCGTCATGAACGCGCTGCAGAAGGGGGCCGACCTGCTGGTCTTCGACCAGGACCTGACGCCGGCCCAGGCCCGCGCGATCGCGGACGTGACCGAGATGAAAGTCATCGACCGAACCCAACTGATTCTGGACATTTTCGCCAGGCGGGCACACAGCCGCGAGGGGAAAATCCAGGTCGAACTCGCCCAGTTGCGATATCTGCTGCCCAGGCTGTCCGGAGCCGGCACGTCGCTGTCGCGGCTGGGCGGCGGCATCGGCGGCCGCGGACCCGGCGAAACGAAGCTCGAAACCGACCGGCGGCGCGTCCGCGACCGGATCGCCCACCTGGAACGGGCGCTCATGGCCTTCGGCCGCCAGCGTGACCAGCGACGGGCCCGCCGGTCCCGCCAGAAGATCCCGACCGTCTCCATCGTCGGGTACACGAACGCCGGAAAGTCCACGCTGTTGAATGCCTTGACCGGCAGCCAGGTGTCAGCGGAGGACCGGCCGTTCGAGACCCTCGACACCTCCAGCCGGCGCCTGCGGTTTCCCCGCGATCGGGAAGTCATCGTCACGGACACGGTCGGGTTCATTCGCGACCTGCCCAAGGCGCTGGTCGTCGCCTTCATGGCCACGCTGGAGGAACTCCGGGATGCCGACCTGCTCCTGCACGTCATCGACGCCAGCAGCCCGCGGGTGGACGCCCAGATTGATGCGGTGGAGAAGATTCTCGACGATCTTGAGTTGTCCCACATCCCGCGCATCCGCGCCCTCAACAAGTGCGACAAGCTGTCGCCGGACGAGATTGCCGGACTGTGCCGGCACTACCGCGCCATGGCGATCTCCGCCGTCACACCGGGCAGCCTGGCGCCGCTGGTCGAGGCCCTGTCCGACGCCCTGATCGAGCATGTCGCCCCGTCATCGGTCCCGTCCGGCATGACCGCCCGCGTGGTGTGAGGCATGCCCGCCGCGCGATCCCGGAAACCGGCGATACGAACCCGCGCGCAGGCGGCGCGTCTGTTCAAGGTCCTCCGCGAATCGCAGCCGGTCCCGCAGGTCGAGCTCCATCACCGGACCGCCCTGCAGTTGCTGATCGCGACGATTCTTTCGGCCCAATGCACGGACCAGCGGGTCAATCAGGTGACGCCGGCCCTGTTTCGGCGCTTTCCGACCGCCGCCGACTATGCCGCGGCCGATCAACTGGAACTGGAGGGCCTGATCAAGTCTACGGGGTTTTTCAAGAGCAAGGCCAGAAGCATCATCGGCTGCTGCCGGGCCCTGATCGCGCACTTCCAGGGCGAGGTTCCTGATACAATGGAGGCGCTGGTGACGCTGCCCGGTGTCGGGCGAAAAACGGCCAACGTGGTGCTGGGCAACCACTTCGGCAAACCGGCGGTCATTGTGGATACGCATGTGGCGCGGGTCTCCCAGCGGCTCGGGCTGTCCACTAGCGAGGACCCGGAACGGATCGAAGAGGATCTGCAGCGGTTGCTGCCGCCCGACGAGTGGACCGCCGGCTCGCAGCGTCTGTTGCTGCACGGCCGGTATGTGTGCCTGGCGCGGGCGCCCAAATGCCCCGCCTGCGGCGTGTACCACCTCTGCCATTGGAAGGGAAAACAGACGCGATGATCCGCAGCATGACCGGCTTTGGACGCCGGCAGGCTCCCGGGGCCGGGGGCACCGTGACCGTTGAAGTGCGGTCCGTCAACCACCGCTTCTGCGAGATCGCCCTGCGGCTGCCCAAGGGCATGGCGTCGATGGAAGACAGCCTGAAGGAACTCATCCAACGCCACTGCGCTCGCGGGCGGGTCGATCTGACCGTGACCCTGACCGGGGGTCGGGAGACCCGGACGACCGTCAGCCTCGACCGCCAGCTGGCCAAACAGTACCACCGGTTGCTGGAGCAGCTCCGCAAGGAATTCCGCCTTGCCGGGCAGATTGACCTGACGCTGCTCGCCGGGCTCCGGGATCTCATCGTCGTCTCCGAGCAGCCTGTCGGCGACAAAGCGCTGCAGACACTCATCAGACGGCTGGCGTCCGGCGCCATCATCGACCTGGACCGCATGCGCCTGCGGGAGGGCAAGGCGCTCACGGCCCATTTGAACGGGATGCTGAAAGCCATCGACACGGAGCTGGAGCAGGTCGCGACGCGCATCCCGCAGGCGGTGCAGGAGCACCATGCCCGCATGAAGGGGCGCATCGAGAAACTGCTGGAACCGGGGCGGGCCGATCAGGGCCGGCTGGAGCAGGAGCTCGCGGCCTTTGCCGATCGCAGCGACGTCAGCGAAGAGCAGGCGCGGCTGCAGTCACATCTACGACAGTTTCGCGACACGATGAAGGGCCCGGGCCCCATCGGGAAGACACTGGACTTCCTGCTGCAGGAAATGGGTCGGGAAACGAATACCATCGGCTCCAAGGCCAACGACGCCCAGATCGCCTCCCATGTCGTGCGAATCAAGGGAGAACTGGAAAAGCTCCGCGAACAAGTGCTAAATATTCAGTAGGGCGGGCGGGGGCCGGACGGGGAGAGCGGACGCAGCATGACGATCGAACGGCGCGGAGTGCTATTTGTGGTCTCGGCTCCTTCGGGGGCGGGTAAGACCACGCTCTGCAAGGAGCTCGTCGCCTCGGTTCCCGGCATACATCCCTCCGTCTCCTACACCACGCGGAAGCCCCGCCCGGGCGAGGTGAACGGCCGGGATTATTATTTCGTCGATGAACAGGCGTTCCAGGACATGGTCCAGCGAAACGATTTCGCGGAATCGGCGCGTGTCTACGGCCACTTCTACGGAACGCCGCGCCAGACGTTGACGGACATGATGGAGAAGGGGCTCGACGTGCTCCTGGAAATCGATACCCAGGGGGCCATGCAGATCAAGAAGAAATTCACCGATGCGGTCTACATCTACATCCTCCCGCCCTCCATCGACGACTTGCGCACCCGGCTCCTGCAGCGGGGCGATCACCAGGAGGAAATCCAGCGCCGCATGCAGAAGGCGCGTCAGGAAATCCTCAGTTATCGCGAATATGACTATATCGTGCGGAACGCGGATCTCAAGCAGGCCTTGCACGAATTGCAGGCCATCGTCCATGCGGAACGCACACGCATGAAGCGGGTCGACATCAACTGGCTCGAACGCAACTTCATCGCCGAACCGACACCATAAAGGAGCATCTCCATGATCGACGCACTTTCGCTGCTGCCCGAATACGACCATTCAAAAATCGACTCCCGCCACCGGCTGGTGATCGCCACCTCTCAGCGGGCCAAGCACCTGATGCAGGGGGCACGTCCGATCCAGCCGTCCCAGTTCTCCAAGTCCACGTCCATCGCGTTGGAGGAGATGCTGCACCAGGAGGTCCCGTTCCTGATCGGGAAGGAGGCACGGCAGGCCATCAAGGAAACCAAGCGGGGGAAGGACAGCGAGATCGAACGCATGGCGGTGGCGGCGGCCCGTGAAGAC
>JBFGRH010000043.1:0-11802 GCA_041563795.1 Nitrospiraceae bacterium
CAGGGCTTTTTCGCCGTCTTCGCGCACGACACGATACTCGCCCCGCGCCGACCGCAGGTGCTGCTCGATGACGGCCGGGGAGACACGCGTGGGTTCGTATGCAAACGTCGGGTTCGCCGGGGCATGACAGGTGACGAGGGTGTAGTGGGCCAGCGCGGTCTTGTGGGACAGGGCCTCGAACATGTCCTGGCCGCCCCAAAACTTGAACTGCAGCCCGTCCTGGGACCGCAGCCACTTCAGGCGTTCGGGAGGCGCGTGCAAGGGCCCTCCGAAGCGCGAGCCCGGCTGGAGCCGATCCACGCAATGGAGGGTCAGCGTCTTCTGCTTTTGACGAAGACGCGGCAGGTAGCGCGTGGTCAGTTCCTCGGCAAACGAGAGATCGCCGGCCCCCAGATCCAGCAGCGAGGGCAACTCCGCGTCGAGCAGCAGGTCGTAGGGGTTGTGATGGCCGCGCAGCGCATGCTCGGTCTGTTCGGAGGACTGGCTCGTCATGGTCGGCGCAGCCTATCGTCCGCATTTCCGGGCGTCAAGCGGCAGCCCTTGTCATGGAACAGGCCCTGTGCTAGGTAACGAGTATGGGACCGTATGTCCTGGCCGTTGTCCTGTTCATCGGTGTCTGCGCGCCGCTCTCCGCTGAGGAGCCGTCCTCTCCTGCCGCCCCTCCGCCGCCACCGGAGCTTCAGGAGTGGCAGGTCTGGGACGTCAAGGAAGGCCGGCCGCTCGCTCTCGAGCCGTGGCTCGAGAGCCTGGCCTCCGCCCGCGTCATCTATATCGGCGAGGAACACCGGAACCGCTGGCACATCGAGGCCGCGTTGAAGATCCTGCGCGCGCTCGTGGCCCGCCAGCTGCGGCCCGCCGTGGCGATGGAAATGTTCGGCTGGGACGGGCAGGAGGGGATCAACCGGTACCTCTCAACCTCCCCGACCTCCCGCGACCGGTTCTTGCAGGAGTCCGGATGGCAGGAGAGTTGGGGAGGCCCCTTTGAGGATTACGAACCGCTGGTTGACTTTGCCCGCGATCACCGCCTGCCGTTGCTTGCGCTGAATCCTCCCCGCGTGCTCGTCCGCCTGGTCGCCAAGCAGGGCCTGGTGCAGGCCAGGCAGGATGACCGGATGGCCCAGTGGGGCATGCGTGACGAACCCTTGCAGGACGACGCGGCCTACCACTCGGTCGTGCTCGATCAGATCCGGCGCTGCCATGGCGAGCTGCCCGATGACGCGTACCGGCGCATGTACGACGCCTCGCTTTTCCGCGATGAAGGCATGGCCAAGATTGTCGCCGCTCATCTCCGCGGCAACCATGGGGCAGCCGAAGCCGGCCCCGTGCTGGTCTATGCGGGGGGAGGGCACATTCAATACCGCCTGCCGGTGCCGAATCGCGTGGCGCGCCGGCTTGGCCCGGACGACACGGGCCGCCAGGTCACCATCTATTTGGTCGCCTATGAGGCGGACCATCCGGAAGCGATCCGTGAACTCCTGCGGGACGCCATCGCCGACTACGTCTGGCTGACCCCGCTGGGCGCTCACGGGGCACCGCGACGCTGCAAGTAAGGCCGGCATGGGAACCGCCCCTTGGCGATGGAAAGTTGGATCGAGTACAATTGCCGCCCGGTAGCCCGTGCCCATTGAACCCAGCTTGAGGAGGAGACATGGCAGACGAACCGGTCATCGCGCAACGCACGCCCTACGTCATGGAAATCGGCCCCGGCACGTTCTATTGGTGCCGGTGCGGCCGGTCGAAGACCCAGCCCTTTTGCGACGGTTCGCACACGGGGACGTCATTTTCGCCGATGGAAGTCGAATTGACGGAAAAGAAGCGGGTCGCCTTCTGCGGCTGCAAGCACACGAAGAAACCGCCCTTCTGCGACGGCACGCATTCCAGAATCTAGCCTGCAATCTGTTTTGAGCGGCCGGCAGGTTCAGTGCTCCGTCATGAACCAGCCGGCAATCGAAAGTCGCTTATTGGTTCCCGCCAGTTGATCCACACGCGCCACGCGATGAAACCGGGGGACGCTGAAAATGACCAGGCTGCCCGGTTCAGGCTGAATGCTGTACGTGAGGCTTAGCTTGGGTTTGCTCCCGCCTTTCCCCTGCGGCTCGTAGATCAGCAATTCGCCGCCCCAATCGGGCTCCCATTCAGGATGGAAGTAGGTCACCAGGGCAAGACGCCGGGCCGGACGGACGGCGCCGGGAACCGCGTAGGCATCGTCCGTGTCGTCATGGGTCGGCAGGCAATCCCCGGCTCCGTAGGAGTAATAATTGAACGACACGTGGCGGCCCGTGATGCCGGGGAACGACTCGACATACTCCGCGACGCAGGGCAGCGACACGCGTTGCATGAGCAGGGAGGCGTCCGTACCGTCGAGCTTCGCCTTCTCCCAGTTGCCGCAATTGGGAAAGGCGCGGGCCACATCGGGCATGGCGCTCAGCGTCGTCCAGGTTGACCGTTCCATCGCCTGCCGCCACCGAATGAGTTCCTGGGGCGACCAGAATTCGTCGAGCACGAGGATGGGATGGCGCTGGAAGGAAAACTTCCGGGGATCGAAATCCCTGAAACGAACGCGGTGCATGAGGTTCGGCATATGGACCAGGCCTGACCCAGACCCCTCCGGTTGACAACCGGCCTGCAAAAATGCGAGCACTTGCAGCCTATCGAAGGTCGGATTCCGAAGTCAACGAGCAGCCGCACGCAGGGGGCATCTCCCGGGCACGCAATCCCTCCCTCATGGCACTCTTGCCCTCCAAACCCAGACGATCGTCGCGGTCACGGGCCGGCACCTACGCGCGCGCCGGACGGCACCTGGCGGCGGCCGACCCGGTGCTGCGCCGCCTCATCACCCGCATCGGTCCCTGCGAACTCACACGCTCCCCGCGCTATTTCGTCACGCTGTGCGATTCGATCATTTCGCAACAGCTGTCCGGACGGGTGGCCGAGGTCATCTTCGCCCGCTTTGCCAGCCTCTGCCCGCATGGCCGTCCCACGCCGGCGCTGGTCGCGGCGACGCCGGTGGCACGCCTGCGCACGGTCGGACTGTCCCGGCAGAAGGCACGCTATCTCAAGGAACTCGCGAAGGGGTTTACCGGCAAACAGATCCGGCCGCATCGGTTCGCGCGTCAATCCAACGAGGAGATCATCGAAACCTTGACCACGATCCACGGCATCGGCCGCTGGACGGCCGAGATGTTCCTGATGTTTTCGCTGAACCGGCTGGACGTGCTGCCGGTGGACGATCTCGGCATCCAGAAGGCGATCCGGCGCTGGTATGGGTTCCGGCGCCTGCCCGCCGCGGCCACGATGCGGAAGGTGGGCCGGGCCTGGCACCCCTACGAAACCATCGCCTGCTGGTATTTATGGCGGAGCCTGCGGTAGCCCCGAGCCCGACAAACCAACTGGTTCACGAGCGGTATACTGGTACGCAGGAAATTGCCAGCAGCTGGAGGCCCTATGCTGCAGGAAATCGGTATTGCGTCAGGGAAGAAATCCTCTCCCCTAGACCGGTGGTTTACCGACAACGATTTCGATCTGTTCATTTGGGGCGATGCAGGAGGTCGCATTGCCGGCTTCCAACTCTGCTACGACAAGCGGGGCACTGAGCGAGCCCTGACCTGGCGCTCCCCACGCGGATTCAGTCACAACCGCGTTGACTCGGGCGAGCAACTTCCAATGAGAAACATGACCCCGGTCTTGTTGCCGGATGGCGAGTTTGCCTATGAGCGTGTGCGCGCATCATTGGGACCTGTGATCGAATATCTGGAGCCGAGCATTTCCGGTTTGGTCATGCAGAAGCTGAAAGACTACGCGGAGAGAAAAGCCTAGGTACTCGACGAGGCGGGCTTCGCCGTCAGCTTCATCACGAGCACGTAGAGCGCGCAGAGAAGCAGCGCGAACCCGCCGAACTGCCAGGACCGCTGCCGCAGCACTTGCACCAATAGTGACGGATCCTTGATCAACTCCGGCTGGTCGCCCAGCAGATTGCCGCCGAACCAGGCCAGGACCCAGCACCAGAGCCCCGCACCGGCTACCGTCATCGCACTGTAAACCCCGAACGGCATCCGCACGATCCCCGCCGGAATGCCGATCAGGTGGCGCACCACCGGCACCAGCCGCGCGAAAAACACCCCGCCCGCTTCGTAGCGGGCGAGCCAGCGCTCGGCGCGCAGCAATTTATCCTCCGGGCAGAAGACAAGGTAGCCGTATTTCACCACCAGGGGGCGGCCGAGCCACCGCGCCACCCAATAGGTGGCCGCCGCGCCGAGATAGCTCCCGAATGTGCCTGCGAGCACCACCCCGGTGAAACTGTACCGACCCTGGGCCGCCCAGTAGGCGGCCGGCGGGATCACGACCTCGCTGGGAATCGGCACGATGGAACTTTCCATGGCCATCAGGATGATGATGCCCGGATAGCCCCAATCATGGACCCACTGAAACCAGATGCCGACCCAATTGGACATGCGTCCCTTCCTTGAAACGGAGCGCGGATTCTACCCGGCTGCAGCCTGGGGCGCTACAAAAAGTTCTTGCCTGACGGACCGGGAGTTCAGTACAATCCGCCGCGTTTGTTCGGCGTTCGTCCGCCACATTACCTTGGGGATTGGACGAACTGCAAAGCACTGGCGGTGTTTCTCCGCTCGCATCGATTGCCGGAAAACGTGAATCAGCGAGCGGCTCAACCAAAGGTTGGTATGGAGGGCGGTCACATGAACAGATTCCTCGCGGCTACGGCGGTGATGCTGATGAGCGCGTCCCAGGCTTTTGCCAACGTCGAGGCGGGAAAGCCCGCCGACTACAGTGGCATCAGCACCCTGTATTACACGCTGATCGGATTAATCCTCGCCTACGGCGTCTACGATACCTTCTTCAAGAAGTCCTAATCGACGTCCTCGGATATCCCTGACAGCCATCCACCTCGCGCGTCTCATCGGCAGCCACCGATGGGACGCGGCGGGAACGGACCGTCACGCCACGGGTTTGATCAGATACCGCTGAAGCGTCCCCATTAGATTTTCGACGATCACACGGTAGCCGGCTTCGGTCGGGTGGATCCCGTCGGCCTGATTTAACCCCTCCCGCGCCGCCACGCCTTCCAGGAAAAACGGCATCAAGGGGACGCGATAGGTTGCGGCCAACTCCTGGTAGATGGCCGAAAATCGGGCCGTGTAGTCCTCGCCGTAATTGGGGGGCAGTTTCATCCCGGCCAGGATGACCGTGACGCCCGCCGCCTGCAGGCGACGGATGATCGTCTCCAGATTTACCTTGGTCTGAGCCAGGTCGATTCCCCGCAAACCGTCATTCGCCCCCAGTTCCAGGATCACGATCGAGGGTTTGCTGTTGAGGACCCAGTCAACGCGCCTGACGCCGCCCGCCGTCGTATCGCCGCTCACCCCGGCGTTAATCACACGGTACCGGTAGCCGGCTTCCTCCAGCCGCCGTTGCAGCTGAGCGGGATACGCGTCTTCCTGCGCCACGCCCAGGCCCGCCGTCAGGCTGTCGCCGAAGGCGACGATGCGCGGCCGTTCCTCTCGCACGGCGGCCGTGCTGCGGCCGGGCTGGCTGGTGACATCCGTGCCATATCGCTGCCCGAATCCGTCACGCGGAGCGCCGGCCGGCGTGACGGACGCAGGCGGCTCCGATCCCGCGTCGCACCCGCTGAGTCCGCATCCGAGCGCGAAGAGGACCGCCACCAGGCTGTGACGGTAGAAGGAAATATCTGGGAAGCCGAAAACCATGCCGTATAATAGCCTGTATGTCTGAAACTGCGAAAGGGCCGTCATGATCTCGGTGCACAACCTCACGATGCGGCTGACCGCCGGCGGACAGGCCGTGACGATTCTGGACGGGGTCTCGCTGGAGATCCCGGCCAAGGAGATGGTCGCGATCGTCGGCCCGTCCGGCAGCGGCAAGTCCACGCTGCTGGGCCTCATCGCCGGCCTGGACAAGCCGACGAGCGGCTCCATCATCCTGGACGGAGTGGACATCACCGCCATGCCGGAAAGCGCGCTGGCCCGCTTTCGCCGGCGCACCATCGGGTACATCTTTCAGTCCTTTCACCTGATCCCGACCTTGACCGCCCTGGAAAACGTGGCCGTGCCGCTGGAACTCGACGGGGATCCCGGCGCGTCCGGACGGGCGGAGGCCTTGCTGGCGGCGGTGGGGCTCCGTGACCGGAGCGGCCATTACCCGGTGCAGCTCTCGGGAGGGGAACAGCAGCGCGTGGCCGTGGCCCGCGCGTTCGCCTGCCGTCCGCCAATCTTGTTGGCGGACGAACCGACCGGCAACCTGGACTCCGGCACCGGTCGGCAGGTCATCGAGCTGTTGCTCTCGCTCAACCGCGACCACGGCAGCACGCTGGTGCTGGTCACCCATGACGTGTCGCTGGCCGCCCATGCGGACCGGATCATCGCGCTCCGCGACGGCCGCATCGAATCCGACAAGCGGTCGGGCCGCTAGCTGACGGGAGGTTGTCCAAAGGCTACGTCATGCGCCTACTGTGTGCGACGATCTGTGTGCTGGCCTGGACCTGGATCGTGCCGCCCGCCGACTTGTCGCTGGCGGCTCGCCGGCCGGCCAAGGACTTCTGTGCCAGCCCCGCGCTCGTCGAGCCGGTCAAGAAGCTCCTGACCCTGAAGTATTATCAACAGTGGCGGCCGATCGCGCTGGGCGATCTTTCCAAGCCGCACCAACGGATGTGGCGACGCAGCTTGAACCGGTTTGATTGCCCCGGGATTGCCATGGGGCACTTCGAACGGCGCAAGGAGCTGGCCTACGCCTTCTCGATGAAACCGCGGGATCCCCGCCAGACGGGCTGGCGGCTGGTCGTCATCAGCAAGACCAGGAAGGGCGCGTACCGCGACCGCGTCCTCGGGCAGACCGACGAGCGCGTGCCGCCCTACGTGATTTATGCCGTCCCGCCCGAGGAATACACCGACGCCTTTGAGACCGAAAGCGTCCGCTTGCGCCTGGACGGTCTCCAAGTCGAGCAGATGGAATCCGGCGCCATGTTGTTTTACTGGAAAGACGGGCAGTACCGCAGCCTCATCCTGGCCGAGGAGGAACCATGACCCGGTTCCCATACCGGATGGCCTGGCGGGAGACGCGCGCCGCGTGGCGGCATTTCCTCTACTTCTTCGTCTGCATCGCGTTGGGGGTCGGCGCGCTGGTCGGCGTGGCGCTCTTCTCCGCCAACGTGGAGCGGGCCGTCACGCGCGAAGCGCGCGGCCTCATGGGCGGCGACGTGGAGATCCGCCTGTCCCGGCCGATGAGCGGGAAGGGGGAGGCGGTGCTGCGGTCACTGGCCGATCGCGGCATCACCGTCCTGCACGTCAGCGAACTGGCCGGCATGGCCGCGGTCGTGGACGGCGCCCCGGCACGCCAGACACTCCTGGTCGAGTTGAAGGCCGTCGAGCCCGGCTATCCGCTCTATGGCAATCTTGCCGTCGAACCAAGCCGCCCGCTCACGGAGTTGCTCGCGCCGTCTGCCTGTCCCGCGCCCCGCGGCGTCTGCCATGGCGCTGTCGTCCAGCAGTCGCTGCTGATCCGTCTCGGCCTCTCGCTCGGCGACCGGTTCAAGGTCGGTGACGCGACCTTCGCGATCAGCGGGGTCCTTCGGAAGGAGCCGGACCGGGTGGCCGGCCCCTTCAACCTCGGCCCCCGCGTGATGGTGTCGCGGGAGGGACTGGCCGCCGCCGAGCTGATCAAGCCGGGCAGCCGCGTCCGCGAGCGCTATCTGCTGAAAACTCCGCGGACCGTGCCGGCCCAGCCACTCCTCTATGAACTGCGCGGCCGCCTCGCCGGCGAATCGGCCCGGGTGACGGGCTATCGGGACGCCCAGCCGCAGCTCAAGCAATTTCTCGATCAACTCACGCGCTATCTCGGCCTGATCGGCCTCACGGCCCTCTTCATCGGCGGGATCGGTGTCGCCACGACGATTCACGCCTTCATTCGGGAAAAGCTGCAGACGATCGCCATCCTGAAGACCGTCGGGGCGGAATCGAGGACGGTGATCCACACCTACCTGCTGCAGGCGCTCCTGCTGGGGGCGATCGGGAGCCTGGCGGGCGCGGCCCTGGGCGCCGGCCTGCAGCATGCGCTGCCTCCGCTCGTCACGGGCCTGGTCGGCGCGGATCTCCTGGCGCAACTGGATTTTGCCGCCGCCTTCGGCCCCTCGTCGCTCCTGCCCATGCTCAAGGGGATCGCGTTGGGCCTGTTGACGACCCTGCTCTTCACGCTCTGGCCGCTGCTCGGCATCCGCGACGTCAGCCCTGCGCGAATCTTCCGACGTGAGATCGAGACGGTCGGCCAGGGCGCTGGCCAGGCCGTCCGATTGGAGCAGGCCTGGCGGCACCGGATTGGCCTCACCGATCGGGTGCGCCTGCTGACGGCGCTCGGCATCGCGGCAGGCCTGGCCGGATTGGCCGTCTGGCAGGCGGGCAACTGGCGGATCGGATTGCTGTTTATCGGCGCGCTGGCGGCGGCCGTCGCCCTGCTCACGCTCTCGGCCTGGCTGCTGGTCCGGGCGATCAAGGCCCTTCCCCGGCCCCGCTCGGTGGCGATCCGGCATGCGATGGGCAACCTGCATCGGCCCGGCAGCCAGGCCGTGGGGGTGATGGTGTCGGTCGGGATCGGCGTGATGGTCATCGTCGCCGTGTCCCTGCTCGAGCGCACGCTGGTCGATCAGGTCGGGGAAAGCCGGCCCGTGGATTCGCCCTCGTTTTTCTTTATCGATATCCAGCCGGACCAGCAGCAGGGCCTGCTGCGCCTGCTCCGTGAACGCACGCAGGACCCGGCCCCGGAGACGACGCCGTTGGTGCGTTCACGCCTCCAGGCGGTCAACGGCCGTCCGGTGGCGACGGCGGAGGAGACGGAGCGGCCCTCCGACCGGCAGCAGGATCGCCGGAAGACGTGGTACCTGACCCGCGAATATGTCCTGACCTTCCTGCAGGACCTGCCGAGGGATAATCAGGTCGTCAAGGGCGAGTGGTGGCAGCCGGGGCAGGCCTTCAGCAAGCCGCTGGTCTCGATCGAAGAGGACGCGGCCAGGAATCTCGGCGTGGACCTCGGCTCCATCCTGGCCTTCGAGATCCAGGGCACGACGATCGAGGCGGAAGTCAGCAGCATCCGCAAGGTGGAGTGGGGAAACTTCTCGACGAACTTCTACATGATCTTTTCGCCTGGGTCGTTGGACGGCGCACCCTTCACCTATGTCGCGACCGTGCGCGTGCCGCCGGAGGAGGAAGTCCCCCTGCAACAGGCGGTCGTCGCGGCCTTTCCCAACGTGACCGCCATCAACATCGGCGACGTGCTGGACAGCTTCGCGCGCATCCTGGACCGGCTGGCCCTCGCCATCCGTGCCATCGCGCTCTTCTGCATCCTGGCGGGCGCCCTCGTCATGGCCGCGGCCCTCGCCGCCACCCGCTACCGGCGATTGTATGAATCCGTCGTGTTGAAGGCCCTGGGCGCTACGCGCGGACTGGTCGCGCGGTCCTTTGCCGTGGAATACGCCATGCTCGGGGCCGCGGCCGGACTGATCGGAACGGCGCTGGCAAGCCTGCTCTCGTGGGCCGTGCTGAAATTTATCCTGGAGGATGTGACCTGGACGCTTCAACCGGACGTCCTGGCGGTGGGATTTATCCTGACCCTGCTGCTCTCCCTCGTCGTCGGCTTCCTTAGTACTTTCCGCCTTCTCGGCCAGCCGCCATTGGCGGTGCTCCGGCACGAATAGCGGGCCGTCCTTACAGGACCAGCAGCGTTGCCAAGCTGAGAAACAGCCCCATGCTCGCCACATCGGTGGCCGTCGTCACGAAGATGCTGGACGCCGTCGCCGGATCGAAATTGAATTTCTTCAGCGTGATCGGCACGAACGCGCCGAAAATGCCGCTGATGACGCAACTGCCGATCATGGCCAGGAACACCACCAGGGCCAGCAGCCAGGCCTGGGGGTGGCCCGAGATCGCGGCATAGGCGTACATGCCGAGCGCCGCGACGATGCCCACGAAGGTGCCGTTGAGGAAGCCCAACCAGGCTTCCTTCGTGAGCAAGTACTTCTCCTTGTCCTTCTTGAGATCGCCCAGCGTGAGTCCGCGCAGGGCGACCGCCAGCGCCTGGCAGCCCGTGTTGCCCGACTGCCCGGCCAGGACCGGCAGGAAGGCCGCCAGGACCACCACCTTGCCGATCGTTTCCTCGAAGACGCCGACCACCGCGGCCGCGAGAAACGCAGTCAGCAAGTTGATCTGCAGCCAGGGATGGCGGAACTTGAAGCTCCGAAACCAGGGGGTCGAGAGGCGGTCGCCTTCCTCCACGCCGACCATCTTGCCGGCCTGGGCGCTGATCCTGGTGTTTTGCTCCTCGAAGAGGGCGTAGCCGCGGGCCAGCCCGATCAGCCTGCCCTCTTCGTCGCAGACGGGGTAGACGGGAAAGTGCTTGTTCCAGACCGCGCGAATCGCGTCCTGCACCGACACCCGGGGGCCCAGCGAGAAGGGATCGCGCAGCATGATTTCGGAGACGCGCTGCGAGGGGTTCGCCAGGAGCACATCGCGCATGACCAGGACGCCTTTCAGCCTGCCCTGCATGTCCGTCACGTACCCGTAGGTGATGAAGGCTTCCTTCACCATCTTCCGGAGCTGCTCCACGGCCTGCTTGACGGTCACGTCCGGCTGGAAGATGCCGACCGGTCGTTCCATCAACCGGCCCACCGTGTTCATGGGGTAATGGAGATTCAGGGCCCATTGCTCGCTGCGGCCCGGGGGCAGGAGGGCCAGGATCGCCTTCTTCCGGTCTTTCTTGAAACGGGCGAGGGTTTTCAGCGCCAGGGAATGGTTCAGCGCGAGCAGGACCTCGGCGATCACGTGATCCGATTGCTCGAGCAGCAGCTGCACCGCCTGTGTCGGCGAGGTTTGCTCGACATCCGCGACCAGTTTCTTGACCGTCGCCTCGTGGCCTGGGTCTGGCGCGGCATCGGATGCAGGATTGGGTGTCGTCTCCATCAGCGGCCTCCCGGTATGCGTGTGTCGCCTGGGCCCGTCGTCTTCGCGTCGTGCAACGCGCGCGGCATTATGTGGCGCAGAGAATAGCCCGAGGGATGGGAATGAGCAAGTTTTGCTTGAATAGCTCGCGTAGAGAGAGTAGAAAGTCCCTCTCTACCGGCCACGTTTCCGGAGTGGACGCATCACAGGGTGCAGCCGGTGTAGTGGGGCCGATCGGCAGGAGCGGATTTGCACATGGGCTATAAGCGGAAATTCACCAGGCTCAAGATTGCGTGCGAGGGGGACCTCTTCCGGGGCAACGAGCACATTTCCTGCCAGTTGGTGGACCTGTCGGAGAAGGGCATGATGCTGAGGACCGGCGCCTCCTTGACGACGGACGAGGAACTGCCCCTCGAGTTCCTGCTGGGACCGTCGCGGCGGATTAAATGCACGGTCAAGATCGTACGAGCGGCGAAGAATGATTACGGCGCCCAGATCATCGAGATCTCGAAGGACGACCAGCAATACCTCACCGAGCACCTCGACGACTTCATCGCGAGCAACTTCGGCCGCTTGTAGCCCGCCATCCCCGTGACCCGCAGGACGGGAATCCCGACTAGCGGCCCCCACCCAGGTAGCGATTCATGGCCCGGCCGGCCCGCTCCCGGAACACCACCGCGATCCGGAGCTGCTCCAGGTACTGGGCCAGCGTCTTGCCGCCGAGATCGATCTTGCGTTCGCGGAAGAAGGTGCGGACATCGCGTTCCAATGCGGGCGTGGTGAGCCCGACGATGCCCTCGCACATCCGCCGGAGCCCCTGCTTGGGATAGAGCCGGTCCATCGC